>NZ_JAWJTF010000405.1:0-1510 GCF_048836525.1 Nostoc sp. CALU 546 | reverse complement strand
CACGGATGATATTATCTGTTAAGTCTGTCCATTCTATGTTTGTTGGCATAAACACCTCTGCAATTTGAAGTTAGACAATACATTTGAAAATGGCTAATAAAACACCTCTTACTGAATACGATTCTCCTTGGAAGCAAATACTACAGTTGTATTTTCAAGACTTCATGTTGTTCTTTTTTCCCCAAGCACACAGTGAAATTGATTGGAGTCGTGGTTTTGAGTTTCTAGATCAGGAGCTACAGCAAGTAGTCCGTGATGCGGAATTAGGAAAGCGACTGATCGATAAATTGGTGAAAATTTACCGTATCGGGGGTGAAGAATCTTGGCTATTGATCCATGTCGAAGTCCAAAGCCAGGAAGAAAGCGATTTCCCGAAACGTATGTTTGTCTACAACTATCGGATTTTTGACCGTTATAATCGCTCTGTTGCATCATGTGCGGTACTGGGAGATGACAACATCGACTGGCGACCAAATCAATTTGGTTATGAATTGTTTGGCTGTACAGTTGATTTTCAGTTTCCTGTGATCAAGCTGCTAGACTATCAACAAAGGTTGTCGGAGCTAGAAGCCAGTCGTAACCCCTTTGCTACGGTGGTAATGGCTCACTTGGCAGCAGTGCAAACCCGCAGTAATAGGTCGCAAAGGAAACAATCAAAACTGAATTTAGTGCGTCGGTTGTATGAGCAAGGGTTTGAACGCGAGGCTGTTGTTAACCTTTTGGCTTTTATTGACTGGATGTTGACGCTACCATTAGATTTAGAGCGAGAATTTCAACGGGAAGTAGAACAATTAGAGGCAGAACAACGTATGCAGTACGTGACATCATTTGAGCGAATTGCCCGAATGGAAGAATTGGTAGAAGCAATAAAATTAGGCTTGGAACTCAAGTTTGGCCCTGAAGCATTAAACCTAGTGCCAGAAATTTCATCGTTGGAAGACGTTGAACTATTAAGAGCAGTGAGAAATGGGATAAAAACAGCAACTACAGTCGATGAATTGCGTCAAATATACCAGTCCTCTACAACTGACAATCTGCCAGAAAATTAGCATTGAAGAATTTAATATTTAGTTTTCTAGGTTCAGTACACTTTAAGTGCTTAAATTAGCTCTAATTAAGCACTTAACGAAGTATCTCCATCACGTTCCTCAACAGGCTGATCAAACTTCAGAGCCTCATCACCCCAACAATCCCAGCCAACTCTAGACGAACGTGCGAACATCTCCAGCTTGGTCATATCAGGACACAGCTTTTCTACAAGTTCAAAAAACAGTTCCGGCTTACGTGAATGTTCACGACGGGGTGAGTGTAAAATGCTTGACTGGTTTGTGAGTGTCCGTCCAGCAAAAGCTTTCACATTCCCACGAACAGCCAAAGCGCAATGTTCAGTCGAATTCCGCAACCAATGACCGACACCTAGATGTGTTTTAGTGTTATCCTTGGTGACTTTTTCCCAAGTCAGGATGGTTTTGAGTTCAAATCCCCATGTTTGCAAGCATTGAGCAGCTTC
>NZ_JAWJTF010000319.1:0-2260 GCF_048836525.1 Nostoc sp. CALU 546 | reverse complement strand
AAATCTATATGTATCAAGATTTTTGTGAAATGGTATAACCTATGTGACTACGGCTATATATAAAAGTTTTGAGGCAGACTGCTCCCGTGTACTCGAAGACCGTTCCTGGGAACTCGAAGACTGCTCCCGTGTACTCGAAGACCGTTCCTGGGAACTTGAAGACCGTTCCTGGGAACTCGAAGACTGCTCCTGGGAACTTGAAGACCGCTCCTGGGAACTCGAAGACCGCTCCTGGGAACTCGAAGACCGTTCCTGGGAACTCGAAGACCGCTCCCGTGTACTCGAAGACTGCTCCTGGGAACTCGAAGACCGCTCCCGTGAACCGGATGTTAACACTATCTTAACTGTCTCAAAAATTTGCTTAACTGTCTTAACTGTCCTTGCATCTTTGATGGCGAGTGCTAGATAATGCAAGCACAGTTTTTAAAAAAGCTGTAAATCCTGAGTTAATCAATATATTTATCTAAAAAAGGCAGAAAAATGGATCTTGATAATTTAGCTCAAATTTCCAAACGAGATTTAGAAATCATTCAACTACATCAATTTCAACAACCCATCTACTGTTGCAATGTCACTGCAATTGCTTATGCCTTTACCGCATTGGGATATCTGACAACTGTTGATGAGATTTTCTATGCAACTCAACTACCCATCGCATCGGTTTTAGATGATGGGATGACGTTAGCAGAAACCTACGATACCTGTCGAACTTACCTTGAAAAAAAAGAAATACCTCTATCGATTCGGATAGAGCATTTTGATAAACCGAGTATGACGCTCGAAGCATTCATCCGTGAAGTTGAAGCCGCCGTTTGTGATGAAAATGACGTCCACATTCTTAACTTCAATACCCGTATTGCCCATGAAAATCCAAGTTTAGAAGGTGGTCACTTCTCCTTATTGGCAGACTATGACCCGAAAACTCAAGAAATAACCATTGCAGATACAAATCCTAAACGATATACCCGGTTTTGGAAATGCCCAATTCAACGTATATATGCCGCTTGCGTAGATAAAGATTCCTCATCAAATCGCTCTCGTGGCATGATCGTGCTTCGCAGGCAAGAGAAAGCCAATTTAGCAGCTAACGGAGTGGTTCACCCATCAGAAATCGCCTTGAACGCTCTCCATTCTGAATAATTAGTTAGTATCACAGCAAACTATTTTTAAAATAACTTCTGAAAGATAACTAACAAATGTTGATGATCAATATAGCGGTTCTCGAATGGAAGTAATACAGTTTAACCTCTCTCCTAAAAGGCTACGGTGTACACACAAGTTATCAAATTACCCCACCCTAACCCTCCCCTTGTAAAGGGGAGGGAACTAGATTTCTTTTTCCCCCCAATGCATCGGGGGGATTAAGGGGGTAATTTAATTTGTGTGTACACCGTAGCCTTGGAAAGGGGAGAGAAAGAGATAGTTAGTAGCGTGTTGTGAAAGTGCGATCGCAGTTTAGCAAATCCAATTGCTGCGCCGCATCACTGGCGATCGCTAATTGACAGTCTAGACAATTTCTCTGATGATTTTATGACTAATTGCGATCGCTCACTCATCGACACCAGAGAGAGTTTGTAAATGCGATACCTGCTTGATGGTTGAGTAGCTGTAAAAGGCGATCGCACTTCGCTTAAAACTATAGATCCTGCATCCCCTTATACCAATTGACCAAAATCAGGCTACAGATGCAAGTTAAATCTAACTCTCTTAAATTACGAATTACTTCCACCATCGCGCCACATCCACAATTGCACGAGCAATTTCTAATATTGCTGCTTCACCACCTAATGCAAAGATAACTGGAAACCATGCTTTGATATCTTGCAGCAAATTAGGACGAGTGCGAAGGGATAGTTCATGAAGCGAATCTTGCCAAAGTGAAAAAAGTTCGGCAGCTGGTGTTTGTGATGAACTGTCAGCTAAGGCACTCAAGGTATTGGCACGATAAGACTCATCCTGAATCGCCCTTGCTGCTGTTAAGGCTTCTAAAAATAACTCTGGTGGTAGATTCTTAGCTAAGGCACTCAAGGCGTTGGCACGAGAAGACTCATTCTGAATCGCCCTAGCAGCAGCAAGCGCTTCTGAAAATAACTCTGGTGGTAGATTCTTAGCTAAGGCAGTCAAGGCGTTGGCACGAGAAGACTCATTCTGAATCGCCCTGACAGCAGCAAGCGCTTCTGGCAATAATTCTGGTGGCAATTTCTGTGCTAAGGCAGCCAAGGTGTAGCCACGAGAAAACTCATCCTGAATCGCTTTGGCA
>NZ_JAWJTF010000236.1:0-3347 GCF_048836525.1 Nostoc sp. CALU 546 | reverse complement strand
ATAGACTGCATGAAGTTTAACGAAAAATTAAGTTAGGGGATTTTGCCCCTTGCCAAGCCTTGTTAATTGAGATGCTAAGTGCATTTATGCAGTGCTGTACTAATAGTTGCCAATATGCTTTTCTATACCCTGCGGATAGTCTCCGCTACAGAATATTTAAAGTTTTGCAAAATATATTCTGTCAATGTGCTCTGGCGTACATGATTAATATGTGCTATTGCCATGAGGAATAAGGATGAGTAATGTGCTCTCTATAGCCGCAGTGACAGCAGTACTTAAAGTCTTGCTGGAAAATGGTTTAGTCAGCGATCCGATCGCTGCTAGTGTTGGTGATGTGATTGTAACTGCCTTACCGCCTGATCGAATTTCAGTTGAAGCTGACGAGCGTGCCCAAATCAACCTCTTTCTCTATCAAGTGACGCAGAATCGCAATGTCGATTGGGTATCTCAAGAATTTCGGAGTAGGCATTCGCGTATTAATGGAAACCCGCGCTCTCCAACTCCACCACTAGCTCTTGACCTCCACTACTTGCTAACAGCCTACGGAGCCAAAGATTTTCAGGCGGAGCTATTACTGGGATACGCAATGCAATTATTACATAAAACACCAGCTATCACATCAGATATTATTGAGAATACTTTAATAAATGCATCTACAACCAATACCTCAAGTGCTTTTTCGCAAGCTGTAGCAACTGTGTCCGTATCCGATTTAGCTGAACAAATTGGGCAGATAAAATTGACTCCAGAGTTTTTTAATATGGAAGAAACTTCTAAGTTATGGTCTGCTTTACAAACGCACTATCGACCTTCAGCTACCTATCTGGCATCAATGGTATTGATTGAAAGTAGCAATGATAAGTCTGAAGGTTTCTCCATGATGCCTTTGTCTCAACCGAGTATAGAGCAAGTTATAGCTCCGGCAAAGACTGATCAAATGATTGTTGCAGGTACTACATTAGTAATTCGTGGTAAACGGTTACGCGGTGAAATCACACGAGTTCGTTTGGGTAATACGGAGACATTACTAGTACCTCAAGAAGTAAAAGAAACGCAAATCAGTTTGTTAGTCCCGCCAGATTTATACGCAAGCGTACAGGGTATCCAAGTTGTCCATCTGACAATGGGTAATGCAGGGCAAACAAATCATCTAGTTGAATCAAACGTTGCGGCTTTTGTTCTCCATCCAACAATTACAGCATTTGTCGCTCAAGTGGAAAATAGCGGCGACAATTTACGCACAGCAGAAATTACTGTTAAATTCCAACCTAAAGTAGGTAAGGCACAGCGGGTAGTTTTACTACTCAATGAGGTATCAGGTGATAGTCCGGTAACTTACTCTTTTTTGGTTGCACCACGCACTGAAGATACTGATGTAGTTACGATTACTGTTAAAAACGTGAAGCCAGGAACTTATATTGTCCGGGTGCACGTAGATGGAGCGGAAAGTCCACTGTTCAAGAATCAGTCTGGAGCTTATGATTCGCCACAGGTGACAATTTTATGAATCCGACAACAATTAATTGCAATTGGGATGAAGCAAACTACTGCTACTTATCAGCAGCCCTAGCCGTGGTGCGTGGTATTTTAGAAAATCACACGGCAAAAGAGCAAAATCAACCAGAGGAGGAAAAGCAAGCTAATTTACAGCAAGCGTTACAGAAAGCTGCTGCTGCTATGCCTGCACCATCGACATTGGAGAGAATATGCAAAATGTTTAGCCTCTCATCCTTTGAACGTGATTTATTGCTGTTGTGTGCAGGTATGGAGTTGAATGGAGATTTTGCGAAACTGTGTGGTACAATGCATGGGGATTTGCAACGAGCTTACCCAACCTTAAGTTTAGCTCTGGCAACTTTACCGAACGTCCATTGGGATGCGATCGCTCCAAATGCTCCCTTACGTCATTGGCGATTGATTCAGATTGGTGATGGTCATGCCCTGACCCTCAGTCCCTTAAGAATTGACGAGCGGATTTTACATTATCTCACGGGCATTCAATATCTTGACGAACGCTTGGCTGGCATCATTGAGCCATTACAAGAGATTAGTGATTTAGTACCCTCCCACCAAGATTTAGCAGAGCGAATAGCGGCAGTTTGGTCACAAGCTTACAAGGTTAAAAGCTTGCCAGTTGTTCAGTTATGTAGTAAAGAAACTACTAGTAAACGTGCGATCGCAGCTAAAATTTGTCAACTCCAAGGTTTAAACCTGTGGGTAATGCCTGCACAAGTCATTCCATTAGTACCTAGCGAGTTGGATAATCTCATCCGCCTGTGGACTCGTGAGACGATTTTAAGTAAGTCCGCTTTACTCATAGATTGCAACGAACTGGATACCAATGATACAGCGCGGCTAAATGCGATCGCTCGTTTTATCGAACGCACAAAGGGCTTTTTAATCGTTACTAGTCGGGAACGCATCGGCTTATCACAACGCCTAGTAGTTAATTTTGACGTATATCAACCAACTAGCAAAGAACAAGGTGCTGTTTGGCAAGATGCACTAAGTACCATCGCACCGCAAATGAACGGGCAAGTTAAAACCCTAGTGGATCAGTTTAACCTAAGTACTGCAACCATCCACGCAGCTTGTGCAGAAGCCGCAGGACAGTTAGCACAAACACCAGACAACGATAATATCAGCGATATTTTATGGGATGCTTGCCGTGTGCAAGCACGTCCGCGCTTAGATGAACTCGCCCAACGGATTGAGCCATCGGGTGATTGGGAGGACTTGGTATTACCAGAGGCGCAGAAACAAATTCTTCGGGAAATTGCGGCTCATGTCCGCCAACGTAGTACTGTATATAACAATTGGGGTTTTAGTGCCAAAAGTGCTAGGGGATTGGGAATCAGCGCTCTATTTGCAGGTGCTAGCGGCACTGGTAAAACATTGGGAGCAGAAGTACTGGCCCATAAATTGCGCCTCGACCTTTATCGCATTGACCTATCATCGGTAGTCAGCAAATATATTGGCGAGACAGAGAAGAATCTGCGCCGGGTGTTTGATGCAGCAGAACAAGGTGGAGTGATTTTGTTATTTGATGAAGCTGACGCTTTATTTGGTAAACGGAGTGAAGTTAAAGATGCCCGCGATCGCTATGCCAATATTGAAGTTAGCTACCTATTGCAACGCATGGAAAGCTACCCAGGTTTAGCAGTCCTAACTACCAACCTGAAGAGTTCAATTGATACAGCCTTTCTGCGGCGGATTCGCTTTGTAGTGCAATTCCCCTTCCCAGATACAACGCAACGAGCGGAAATTTGGCGACGCGTCTTTCCAGCCGAAACCCCAACCGCAGACTTAGATGCTCTGCAACTAGCACGGCTCAATGTCGCTGGGGG
>NZ_JAWJTF010000032.1:28465-81509 GCF_048836525.1 Nostoc sp. CALU 546 | reverse complement strand
TTTTTCTCGCCGACTTACTTAGCCCTCTTCTGTCACTCTCCGAAAACATTTGCCATTTCTGAATTCTAGAGCTTTTGTATAGCAAGCGATCGCGCGATTCTTTTCTAATAACAAATACAAGACTCATTTTTTCTAATAGTATATATAGCTTGTATTGATTGCCTCATAAGGCTTATAGCGATCGCCCTCCCGGTAAGTGACAGAAGAGGGTTAGTGCTGTATGTTGATGTCTCGGCCATGCCCAATAACAATATTTTGATTGCCAGATTGGGTTATCTTCTTTTGATTGACTTCAATCGCTCTTTCCTGCTCAGGATTCAACTCACCAGGCTCAGATTCAATGTCAGGTTCACTCTCAAATGGCAGTCCCTTCGGTTCAAACTCACCACCTGCATAGTATGCCAGGATAAAGTTGTCAGCTTTCTCAAAGTTCAAAATAGGATGCTGAGGATGCTTGCAATTCTTTGTTCGTCTAGGCACTACCTCACGAGCGTGCAGAGCTAAATTTACTACCCGCACATAACCATCCTTTTGCGAAGCTCCTTTACCTGCAAGTGCTTCAATCAATGCCAGTGTAAATTCACTGTAGGGTCTTCCTTTGAGTATGATAGATCTTTCATCAGCTTGGGAAGAAGCAATCACTACTCGTCCTTTCCCTTCACCAAACAAAGCTTGAGCCTCTGGGGGAAGTGGTGCTTTTTCCACTTCATAACCCAAGCTTTTCGTATCTGCCAATCCCCCAGCATGGCAACAATCCAGCAAGACCAAAAGCTTTTTGGCTGGAATTGCCCGTAGTTTGTCAGCAAACTCTTCACCACTAATTGCAGTTTTGTATAATTTATTTTTGTCATATCCAAAGCACATCAGGAAATACTTTTCTCCCGTCGTACTAACTACCTGATAGCCATGCCCAGAAAAGTAGACGATTACCGTAGAATCAGGTTTAGCAGATTGAGCTAATCGGTCTAGAGCGGCCAGAACGTCCTCTCGCTTTGCTTGTTCTTTTGTCAATACATGTACCTGCTCAGGGGGATAAGCACAGCGTTCTGGGTCTTTCAGAATATCAGCTATACCTACAGCATCCTTTACGGTAATAGGTAAGTCACCGCCAACTCCAACAATACAGGCGTGACCTTGGCTAAAAAGTTGATTCACTGCATTAAACTCCAAATTTTTCGACTGTAAATTAAGCGATCGCCTGAGCCAAAATCCCAAAATTGGGTTAAAAACATCATTTATTTTCTAGTACAAACGTTCATCTAGAAATGGCTAAACTTAGTCCTTATGTACTTGACAAATATACTAAAATACGATGGTGAAATAAAGGCAAAGTACAACTTGACATAAATAGATGTCTTACAATAGATGCTCAAGTTGTAAAAGGAAAAATCGCGCTTGTAAGTCAAAGTCTTTAGTGGAATTTCATAATATACCTCAATCAATGTTTGCACTGATATTTTTGATAACCTTCTAGGTACTTCAAATAATTTTTAGCAGATTCCGTAAAAATATCTATAAAAAATTCTATGTTTCAACTGAGACCAAATTTCACAAATTATGTGCATTGTCAACCAGAAGAATTATAAATAATACTTATTAAAAAATAATTGAGTCAAAATTCTCTGTAAAACTGATAAATAGACTTCTTACCAATTACATAGTAAAGTAAATTCACATAAGTAAGTAGACATGATTAAATGTAAGACGTCATTGCGAGGAAGAACGAAGCAATCTCAGTCTTTGCGATTGGTACTCTTCGAAAACGCCAAGGGCGAATGTTCCTCTCTACGAGACGCACTTTCGTTCGTAATGACAGAACATTTGTATTTATTTACACCTATCTACTTAATGTTTTATTCATAATCTAAATTTGTTCTAAATTTACTATCTGTCTTAACTATGAATAGAATTTATATGAAAATTATTAATGTATTCTTTATTACCATAGCTATTTTCATAGAATCTTCTGCCTTTGCTCAAGCAGAGGTCGTAATTACCCCCAAAACAATCACACTCAATACAACTAGGGGAGAGAAAATAACTCGGATAGTCGCACTGCGTACAAATGAGAAAATTAGCAATTTAAAAGCAGTGGCTCTAGATTCTTTTAGTGCAGACAACAGTGTGGTTTTACCAGCAGCAGCAATCCGAATCCCTTCACCTCCTACTCCAGTCAATACCCAAGAACTGATTAGCTTTCCAGTCGAGTTTAATTTGCAATCCGTTCCTAGTGGAGAATTTACCGGTGAAATCGTCCTGCTTTATGAGCAGGCTGAAAAAGTCATTCCAGTCATTGTTAGGGTTAAAGATTCATGGCCTTTACCTCTGATTACACTGCTACTCGGAACAGCAATTGGTATGGCGGTTTCTGCTTACAGTAGCCAAGGTAAGTTAAGTGATGAGGTTGCTGTTCGTCTGGAAAATTTACGTACTCAAATTGATCCAGATCGGGCAAAGGCGCACTCATTTTGGTCACGAGCTGATATGCATCTGACTATCGCTAAACAAGCACACGATGCAAAACAAATTGTTGATGCTCAATCAGCTCTTAATGATGCGAAAGCGGTTTGGAACAAGTGGCTACAACAACGTCCTAACTGGCTTATCCAGTTTGACTATTGTCAGACACTCCTTAAACGCCTTGAGAAAGATGATTTAAAAAGCACATCTACTCTTTATGTTCAAGCAATTGATCGGGAGCTAAAAGAGACTTTGAACAACGCTGTAGATATTGCAACACCAGAAGAGTTACGGCAACGCCTCGATAAAATATCCGAAAAACTTAATACCTACATTCGATTGAACACACAGTTAAATAAGCTAGAAGGTCTGACAAATTTTTTCAAAAGCGAAGAAGACGACGAATGGAACGATAAAGCAGAAAATTTAGCTTCTTTAAACAACGAACAACACGACAAATGGAACGATACAGCAGAATATTTAAAGCAACGATTGAGTATGTTACTGCCTTCTCAAGATGCTGAAGTGCAAGAGTTACAAACCGATATTAATAAAGATATTGAAAACTTGAGAAAGTTGGGTGCCAAGGCTGATGAGGCGACATCTAAGGGTATGGATGATGGGAACACTGAACCTAATCTAGTTCTCCCAGCTCCATCATTATGGTATTCAGATGTTCATATCTGGAGGAAAATTGCTAGCCTATGGCAAACTGCTAAAGGTCGCTTAAAGCTGTTTTATATCTCCAGTTTTTTGATCTCCTTCAGTGTCCTTGCAGGTGGTGGTTTTAATCAATTGTATTGGACTAAACCAACATTTGGAGCTAATGGTTGGGGAGATTATTTCACTTTGCTCGCTTTAGGATTTGGTGCAGAGGCTACTCGGAATGTTGTGACACAAGTAGCCAGTAAAGCAGATAAATCAGCTTCATGATATGACCTGAGAAAATTCTGGGTATTGTCAAGTTTAAGAAAAAGGTAGGCAATAAAAAGTTCTAAAATTTTGTAACAAAATTGACTCAAAAAGGAGCAATATTGAATATGCAGTTGCGTAACGTAGTTGAACAGTTGGGTGAGGTCAATGTAGAGCGACAAAGCAATGGTGAATTAAAAGTAACCGCTACTTTTCTGTTAGTTCCTGATGTAGAGTTTGATGGTATGGGCTTGGCTTTAGATGCTTCTGCTTCTATGAAGAAGATGTATGGTATTAGCGGTCTTGTGAATAATACGCTATTCAATCAAGCAACCAGTGTAAAAAATCAGGTACAACCAGTAACAAGAACAATAGTAGATTTCCTGTCCAATTATTCTCGCACGTCTAAGGTGAGTTTAGTCTACTGGGCCTGTAGTCCAGATGGTTCTCAAATTGAAGAAATCGGTGAATTTGACAAACAAGATATTCAAAATATTTCGCTGCGTGGACCAAATCCTGAAAAGTTTTCAATGGGAATGCAAACAAAATTGTTGCCTCCTCTAAAGTATTTTGTAGACAAATTTCAGTCTTCGGCAAAACGAGGAGTTAAACATCCTGCTGCGATTTGTGTATTCATTACAGATGGCAAAATAGATGATTTAGAAGAAGTAAAGAAATACTCTTTTCACTTGGCTCAAGAGATTTCCCAAAACCAGAAGCCTTTCATCAAAATGTTCTTGTTGGGTGTTGGAGAAGACATTGATGAAGCGCAAATGACAGAACTTGACAACTTGTTCGATGAAAATGATCTGCGGGATTATAAGGGACAACGGATTGACCTTTGGGATCACCAGCGTGCTGGGGACATGAAGCAAGCCGAGCAAGTTTTCAAGGAAATGGTGTCTGAAGATGTGATTGTGATTGATTCTTCTTGTCGCATTGTAAATCAATCAGGAACTGTGTGCCACAACTATTCGGATGGAGTTCCTGCTCTGCTCCAATTTATGCTTCCCCCCAATTCAACGGAATTCACGCTAGAGTTTCAAAACGCTAAAGTTACTCAGGATATTTCTGAGGCACTGAGTCAGCTTTAGTTACAACTGGAAGAACTGGATGATGTAGATACTCAAACCAATATCGATATTTGGTACTACAAAATTGCCGAGGAGATGCAGGAAATAGTAGGAATATTCTCATAACTAGTAGATGAAAATCAAATTGTCACTGCCACAAATGCTACTATTTATAGTTCTAATGGGAACGTTTTCAAGAAATTTTATGATGTTTTGCCAGCAAATATTTCAATTTCTCTAGCTTTGACTTCTGAATGGTTTGAATTGGATGTCTAGGGTCAGTGTATCCGTCAACCTGTGGTTCGTTCTTCAAAAACATCCCCCCATACCCCCACCGCGCCACAATTATTTATGATTCAGGCAAAGGAATTCGTAGAAGCTGCTCGCAATCTTGGCTTTGAATGGTACACTGGCGTACCCTGTTCTTTTCTCACACCTTTTATTAACTACGTCATTAATGACGTTCAACTTAGATATATCTCCGCAGCCAATGAGGGAGATGCTGTAGCGATCGCAGCTGGAGCCGCAATTGCTAGTAAACCTGCTGTGGTGATGATGCAAAACTCTGGTTTGGGGAATGCAGTTAACCCGTTAACCTCCCTCACTTATATCTTTCGGATTCCACTGCTGCTGATTTGTACTTTAAGAGGCGATCGCCTATTGCAAGATGAACCGCAACATGAATTAATGGGGCAAATTACAGATAAATTGCTGGAAACAATGACTGTACCTTGGGAATTTTTTCCCACAGATGCAGCAGAAATAGAACCCGTTCTGCAAAGAGCCACAGCCTACATGCAACAAGAGCGCCGACCTTATGCTCTAATTATGCGTAAAGGAGCGATATCTTCGATGGGCTACGCCAACGCACCCCATGCACTCACTCGTTCTTCTATCCCCGAACGAGAAAATAGTAGTAGCGCTCATATTCAGCAAAGTTTTTTTCGGGATAACAAAGAACAACGCATTTCTCGCAGCGAAGCATTGGCTCGAATTGTGGAACTCATTGATCCAAAAAACACTGTAATAATTGCCACTACCGGATACACGGGACGCGAACTCTTTGCTAGTAAAGACAGCGCCAATCATCTTTATATGGTCGGCTCGATGGGCTGCGCTTCCTCAATGGGATTGGGACTATCCTTAGCACGTCCAGACCTCAAGGTAGTAGTAATTGATGGCGATGGGGCAGCACTGATGCGAATGGGTAATTTTGCTACCATCGGCACTTATGGCGGTGCTAACTTAACCCATATTCTTTTAGATAATGAAGCCCACGATTCCACAGGCGCACAAGCCACCGTTTCTGCGGGTATCTCCTTTGCCAAAATTGCAGAAGCGTGCGGTTATGGTGTGACATTAGCCGGAGACGACCCTTCGCTTTTAGATGCCTTATTTACCGCAGATGCTAACAATAGACCTAAATTCGCTCATTTAAAAATCCGTCCCGGAACTTTAGAAAAGCTACCCAGACCCAACCTTACCCCGGAAGCAGTTTTACAACGCTTTATGAAACACATTGGTAATTCGTAATTCGTAATTCGTAATTTGTAATTAATAAATTCAAAGTACAAACTCTTTATTTATTAATGCCCAATGCCCTATGCCCCATGCCCCATGCCCAACGACAAAATGATTTTACTAAATCCCGGCCCCGTTAATTTGAGCGATCGCGTCAGAAATGCCCTGTTGCGTCCCGATTTGTGTCATCGTGAAGTGGAGTTTTCCCAACTTCAAAGCAGAATCCGTGAACAACTACTTCAAGTTTATGGTCTTAGCGATCGCTGGGCAGCAGTTCTCCTCACGGGTTCTGGAACCGCCGCGATGGAAGCGATGATCAGCAGTCTAGTACCGACAGACGGGAAGTTGCTGGTAATTGAAAACGGTGTGTATGGCGAACGACTATCCAAAATCGCCAAAATCCACGGCATTGATTACATCACACTTTCCCATCCTTGGGATGCCGAAATCGATATCAACGCTTTAATCAACCTTTTAGATCAAAACGCCGACATCACCCACCTTGCGATCGTCCATCACGAAACTACTACCGGTCGCCTAAATAATTTGGCGGAACTTGCGCCAATTTGCCAAGAACGCCGCATCAAACTATTAGTAGATGCAGTCAGCAGTTTTGGTGCTGAAGAATTAAATTTTGCAGATTGGGGAATCACCGCTTGCGCTGCGACAGCTAATAAATGTCTGCATGGTGTCCCTGGAGTATCCTTTGTCATCCTGCAACGGGATGCACTGCCATCAGTAGACACAATCCCCCGCACCTTATATTTAGATTTAGCAACTTATTACCAGCAACAAGACCGAGGTGGCACACCTTTTACGCAATCAATACAGACATTTTATGCCTTAACAGAAGCTTTGCAAGAAATGGCAGAAGCAGGGGGTTGGCGTGTCAGACATAACCATTACAACCAACTTGCCGGCTTAGTTAGAGATGGGTTAGCCTCAATGGGAATTAAACCTCTACTTCCTCTTGGTAGTTCATCCGTTGTCTTGAATGCCTACTACTTGCCAGACGGTTTCAGGTATGAAGAATTTCACGACCAACTAAAAGCACAGGACTATATCATTTATTCTGGACAGGGAAATTTAGCTCAATCTATCTTTCGAGTATCGACAATGGGAGCTATTACCCACACTGACATGGAACGCTTTATTGGTGTTGTTAAACAAATTATCAAACAGAATTCAGGAGTCAGGAGCCAGAATTCAGAATTGAATTCTGTGCGACTGGTGGATGAATAAACGGGTTTAAAACCCCAGACGCTCCTGCGTCGCTAACGCTGCGCTATCGTCTGCACGGTG
The DNA here is from genome assembly GCF_048836525.1 of Nostoc sp. CALU 546. Lineage (NCBI taxonomy): Bacteria > Bacillati > Cyanobacteriota > Cyanophyceae > Nostocales > Nostocaceae > Nostoc > Nostoc sp. CALU 546. Next base: position 74,241 of record NZ_JAWJTF010000032.1, on the reverse strand, counting down.
CCTACAATTGGTTGGGGTCTGAATCCCCATCCAATTGATTCTGACTCCTGAATTCTGACTTCTGAATTCTTCTTCAATGATCATTCCTAATATTCTCTCGTTCCCATGTTATTCATGGGAACGAGAGAACGAATCTCTAGATGATTTGCGCCTTCTACCCAATACGCTTGGGTTAAGGTTACTGATGTAGATAATTTGTCTTTGAAGACGCGATGAATCGCCGTCTCTACAAGTGTTTTGGGCTTATCTGAACTGTATTGCGCGATAAATCGCGTCTCTGCATGAGGGTTTGGCTTGATCAGAGGCAGAGCATGGGAACGAGAAACGAATTACGTTAGCGAGTCCGCGTACTCTGTAAGAGTTGCAAGCTACGCTTTTAGCATCTCGTAGAGAGCGTCATTACGAATTACGAATTACGAATTACGAATTATTTTAACAGGGCATCAAAGCATTTAATCTCCCCAACACTGCCATATCTTCTGCATCTAACTCCGACGGAATGCCACTGCGAATCAATTCCGAAAAGTCTTCATTGGGAATCATCACAGTCAACGTGTACAAGCGAGTAGAACCAGTGTTTTTAATCAAATGAGTACCAGTAGGAGGCACTAATAAACTATCTCCAGCCTTGATCGTGGCACTTTTGCCGTCACACATGGCGATCGCTTCCCCTTTGAGGACAAAAAACATTTCCACCGCCCACTGATGGCGATTTGGCGGTGTTTGTCCACCAACATCAAAAATTTCTATGCAGCAAGTCAAGGAAGTATTAGCATTTATCGAATCGAAAATAATTGCTAATCGATTAGAGTCGTTGGGACTGATGCGATATACCTGGTAATCTTTGAGAGATTTGATAACCGGAATTACACAACTAGTAGCGTACATTTATTTATCCCCTCTGAAATTATAGATGGGTATGAAAATTTCTAAAATCCAAGTCTTGAATCACAAAATTTTAGATTTTAAATTTTGGATTTTGGATTGAGCGCTCACACCAAAGTCCAAAATTTAAAAAAGTCTGAGAGCAAGCGAATTGAAATGCGAGAAAAAATCTAAAATTCTTGATCTAAGAAAGAGCATTCATACATAGAATTAATCCAAAATCTAAAATCTAAAATCCAAAATTGATTCACTCTTCACCCTTTTGCAGCGCTGTGAAAATTGCTTGCGAGTCAGCGACAAAACCAAAGCATTGTTTGATGTTGTACAATGTCGCTAGCCAACAATATTCAGGAGAAGTTGTAGCAGTGCAGTCTTTAACTAATATGCAATCATATCCTAAGAAATTGGCATCACATAACGTGGTTAGCACACATTGATCGGCATTAACACCAGCAAAAAATAATGTTGTCTTTCCCAGATTTCGCAAAATACTATCTAATGGGGTATCCCAAAACCCACTCATGCGGTATTTTTCCACACGAATATCTTCGGGAAGTTGTTCTAGTTCGTCTACTACTGCTGCGGCCCAACTACCTGCCATGAGTACTCTAGCACCATTGCTTGGCAGTGGATCACCTAATCCCACACCTCCCCCTGTGGGGTTATAAACATGACGCGAACTAGCACTAATATTGAGCAAGTCGGGACGATTCCCCCAATTTAACCAAATTACCGGCACACCAGCCTCACGCAATTCTGGAAGTAAGTTGTTCAAAGGTTTAATAGGCTGACGCGCTGGAGTTACGTCCACGCCGATATGCGCTAACCAGCCATCAAGGTGACAGAAGTCGTTTTGCATATCAATGACGAGGATAGCAGCTTTTGCCAAGTCTAGGCGCAGGGTTTTAGTTTCTGTTGATAAAATAACGGGTTGTGGGGTCTTTTGAGGACGAGTGATATCTGCGATCGCATCATTCACTGTCCACGCATTTGGTGCAACTCCCAATGTCCGTAATGGTAAATTCATAAAATTGCAATACCCAACACCAGTTCCTATTTTGTAACTTGAAATTCAGTTGAAAATACAATTACTTAATCAAGGTTAAATATGCTAAATTTCACCATCCAGAATGTTTTGATTGCCGTCAGTGATGATTATGCAACGGTAGATGTACAGGTTGTAGATAATAAAATTGCCGCCATTGCCCCTAATCTACAAGTAATCGGCACACCTATAGATGGCAAAAATAAGCTATTGTTACCTGGATTTTTCAACGCCCACACCCACTCATCAGAGATGTGGCAGCGAGGAATCATGTCAATGTTCCCTTTAGAATTATGGTTGGCGGAATTGTATGATTTTGCCCCCCTCGATCCCGAAGAGGTTTATCTCAGCGCCTTGGGGACTGCGGTGGAAACCTTACTTTCCGGCGGTACGAGTGTGGTAGATCACCTGGTGTTAATTCCCGGACTTGAGTTAGAAACGATCGCCATTGCAACTCGCGCTTACAGAGAAGTGGGAATTCGTGCCTTTATCGCCCCCTTAATTCAAGATGAATCTCTCACCGCAGGTATGCCATCCGGGGAATCAACCCAAACTCATGAGCCTTATTTTCGCTCAACTGTGGCAACATTGGAAATTATTGAAGAGGCGGTAAGACAGTTTCATCGCCCAGATGAGGGTGTAAATATTTTAGTTGCGCCAACGGGAATTCAATTGTGTACTGATGCTTTATTTCAGGGATGTACTGAGTTAAGCGATCGCTACAATCTTTGTCGTCACTCCCATTTACTTGAAACCAGGGCACAGGAAAAACTCGCTCAAGAAAAGTACGGTTGTACTGCTGTGGAACATTTGAAACGAATCGGGTTTTTGAGCAATAAAACTTCACTTGCCCATTGTGTTTGGTTAAATGATACTGATATCGCCACCCTCGCCGAAACTCAATCTACAGTTGTTCATAATCCCTTAAGTAATCTGCGTTTAGGTAGTGGCATTGCCCCGATTTTAAAATATCGCCAAGCTGGAGTAAATGTAACTTTTGGTTGTGATGGTGCTTCTAGTAATGACTCACAAGATTTGCTAGAAGCTATCAAAATTGGTTCTATTTTACATAATATTACAGACTCAGATTATCAGCACTGGATTACACCCAGACAAGCAGTAGAAATGGCATCTTTGGGAGGCGCAAAGGGTCTGAATATAGCAGATAAACTTGGTTCCCTAACTGTGGGGAAACAAGCAGATTTGGTACTTTATAACCTCACCAATTTATCATTATTACCCCGTACAGATCCTATTGGTTTGCTAGTTTTAGGTCGTCCTAGTAATGTTGTAGATAGTGCTTGGGTGAATGGTAAGCAAATTGTTGCTGATGGGAAAGTGACAACAATTAACGTTGATGAATTGCGACAAGAATTATTTAACCGCAGTCAATGGGAAACAAAGCGTAAGTCTGAAACCGTCGCACAAATTGAAGCACATTATCGCACGGTTATGGGTTTGTGAAATATAAATCAATTGAGTGATTAGTTTACTGAAAAAGATTAGGTAACAAATAGGTAGCCCCAGTATATAAGAGGTAAAAGGCAAAACCGAAAAACAAGGTATTCAAAACGGTGGCTACATAGCCTAAGCACATCAATATGCCGTCAGATTCGATAGTTGCAACTGCTAAGAGTAACATTCCCACAGCAGGAATAGGATTGGTAGCAGGAGGATATGGCGACATTAGTAATATTGCCAACCAAGTAAGACATATCCCATTAAACCGCCAAGTTAATGGATTTTCGGCAATCTTCTGAAAACGCGGACGGGAGATTTTTTCTAAGACTTTGGTCACACGTTGTAAATTTTTCAGCAGTGTTTGAGCAAACCAATTAGGGAATTTAAGGCTGGCAATTTTTTTCGGCAGCCACGGTGTACGCCTCCCCAAAGCCATCTGTCCTGACATCAACAAGCAAGCTATACCAAGGGGAGTGCTTAATCCCGGTGGCGTGGGGATCAAAAATGGTAACACCAACAATGCAATCACTAAGCTAAAACCTCGTTCTGAGGTTTCTGAAATCACGTCACCCAGAGTCAGAGGTTTTTCAGCTAAATGTTGCAATAATGACTTTATATCTTGAGAAAATCTTAGGGTCATAACGCTTCAGGTAATGGGTGTTGATCAAATAATTCATCAAACTTTACTGTAATCCAGACCCATAGTTTTGTGTCTGCATATTTTAGCATCAGTATTGAAGATTAATTCTTTTGAAATTCCAATCCTAATCTAGAACCATCAGTACTAATATCATGTCCGGCTAAAGACTTATCATTTAAAGCGCAGGGGCAGGGAACAGGGGGAAAGAGGCTTTTGGGATTGTTGCACAAATACGGTAATCATAAGTGATTCACCGGACTTGATATAAGGAAGCGATCGCTATTCACCCTATAAGAGCGGTCAAAAATCCGTGTTTGCTCCTGTTGGGCAATGCCAGAATTCTGATTTACAGCATCAAAACTCTAGTAATTGGCTACAAAACCACAAAAAAATGCAGATTTTGTGTATGCTCTGTGACTAAGTGCCTTAGCAATACCTTTCCAGGAGTCAACATGGAACGCGCCATCTCTGCGTTGGGAATCTTAGTTTTTATCGGTATATCCTACGCCTTCTCTATTAATCGTCGTGCGGTGCATTGGCGTATAGTGGCATGGGGTTTAGGATTAGAGTTTGCATTTGCGCTAGTGATTCTTAAAACTCCTTGGGGTTTGACTGTGTTTAAATCTCTGGGAGATGTTGTCAGCCAATTTTTAGCATTTTCTGATGTTGGTGCAAAATTTGTCTTTGGAGAAAATTTTAAAGATCATTTCTTTGCTTTTCAAGTGCTGCCGACAATTATCTTTTTCTCTGCTTTCATCAGCGTCTTGTATTACTACGGCATTTTGCAGATGGTGGTAAAGGTGATGGCGTGGGTAATGATGAAAACAATGAAAACATCGGGTTCTGAATCTTTATCCTGTGCAGGTAATATCTTCTTGGGCCCAACAGAATCAGTGTTGATGGTTAAGCCTTATGTAGCCAATATGACGCAATCAGAACTCCATGCCGTGATGACTGGTGGTTTTGCCACAATTGCCGGTGGAGTACTAGGGGCATATCTTTCCTTTGGCATCCCAACAGAACACCTGATTGCTGCTTTCTTTATGACTGCTCCCATGTCATTGGTGGTATCAAAATTACTTTACCCAGAAACAGAAGTTTCAGAGACGCTTGGTAAAGCAAAAGTAGATGTAGAAACGAATTATGTAAATGTCATTGATGCTGCTACTACTGGAGCAATTGACGGTGTGAAGCTAGCAGTTAACGTTGGGGTGATGATTATCGCCTTTTTGGGATTATTGGCTGCTCTCAATGCACTTTTGGGATGGTTGGGATCATTTGTAGGCTTACAGCAACTCTCACTACAGTGGATTTTATCTTTTGTTATGGCTCCCGTGGCGTGGCTAATGGGCGTACCTTGGGCTGATTGTCGGCAAGTTGGGGCATTATTAGGTACAAAGACAATTTTGAATGAGTTTATTGCTTTTTTAGATTTGAAGGCACTAATTGAGAGTGGTAAAATCTCCCAACGTGCAGTAACTATTGCGACTTATGCCTTATGTAATTTTGCGAATATTGGTTCAATTGGCATTACCATTGGTGGCATTGCCGCGATCGCACCAAATCGCCAGCATGACTTAGCTCGCATGGGTGTAAGGTCAATGATTGGCGGATTGCTAGCGGGTTTTATCACCGCTTGTGTTGCTGGGATGTTGATTTGACAAAGTTAGAGAGACGGGATAAATCGCCGACTCCAACTGTCTTTAATTTTGAAGTAATGAGTAATAAGTAATAAGTAATGGGTATTACTCATTACTCATTTATTTATTGACAGACTACTACTCATCTGTAGAGTAGAACTGTTGGGCATAAAAACGGGCATACCGTCCTTCTTGAGACAACAGGGAGGTGTGAGTACCAGCTTCAACCACCTCTCCTTGTTCGATGACGAGAATGCAGTCAGCCCGACGAACGCTGCTCAAGCGATGGGCGATAATAAACACGGTACGGTTTTGCATCACTCGTTCTAGTGCTTCTTGAACTAGTGCTTCTGATTCAGAATCTAGGGCAGAGGTAGCTTCATCAAGGATGAGAATTCGAGGATCGTTAGCAACTGCTCTAGCGATCGCTAATCTTTGGCGTTGTCCTCCTGATAGGTTAACTCCCCGCTCTCCCACCCAGGTATGATAACCCTGAGAAAACTGGGTGATAAACGAGTGAGCGTTGGCAATCTTGGCTGCTTCTTGAATCGCTGATATATCTAATTTTTCCTGACCGTAACCGATATTTTCAGCGATCGTTCCCGAAAAAAGAGTAACATCTTGGGGAACAATGCCAATTTGATGGCGCAGGCTGGTGAGTGTGACATCACGGATATCAATATCATCAACCAGAATTTGACCCCTCTGAGGGTCATAAAAGCGAAGTAAAAGGTTAATTAACGTCGATTTACCTGCTCCAGAAGAACCAACCAAGGCAATGACATCACCAGGAGAAGCGTTCAAGCAGAGATCCTTTAGCACTGGCTGATCGGGATTGTAGGCGAAATCGACATGACGATACTCTACCTTGCCCATAACTCTTGGCATTGCCTGAGCATTCGATTTTTCGCTGATACTAGGCTCCTTCGCCATCAGTTCAAAGATGCGTTCAACGGAAGCTTCAGTCTGTTTGTACTCGTTGTAATTGCTAATCATCAGATCGATTGGCTGAATCAGTAAAGCCACAGCAGCTAAGAAACTGATAAACCCTTGAGCAGTCAGCTGATTCTGAGAAATCTGCCATCCTCCCAATAAAAACAGCAGCATAATACTAACTGCTTCCAAGAAACCAACAACGGGAAACTGAATGGATTTGAGTTGTAGAGCGCGATATTTAGCTTGGCGATTGATTTCTGCTTCTTTGTTGAATCGCTTCACCTCATATTCTTGGGCTGCAAAAGCTTGAACGACGCGAATCCCACTAAATACCTCAGTTAGCATCGCCGACAAATTGGAAACCTGATTTTGGCTCTGGCGAGATAGCACGAGTAATCGCTGACCAAATTGCCCGATCAACCAAGCCATTAAAGGAGCCAAAATCAAACCCGCAAGAGTGAGCGGCCAATTCAGGTAGAGCATGTAAATGGGAATTGCAATTAACTGCAAAAAATTGGAAAGAAACTGATGGGATAACTTGTCTACAATCTCGCCGACGCGATCAATATCTTCTGTCAGACGATAAGTCAAGTCTCCTGTCTGTGTGGTTTCAAAGTAATCTAATCCAAGTTTGTGCAGGTGAGCATAAACCCGCTTACGCAAGTTTAAAACCATGTTCAGGGCAGCAGCAATCATAAAGACATTCTGCCCGTATTGACAAAGCCCTCGAACCAAAAATACCACAGTGGCTAGTCCGAGCCAGTAGGCAATCTGGTTAACATTTCCCTGGCCAAGATAAAAAGCGACCTGACCTGCTAAATAGGGCACTGCTAGGGTGAATAACACAAATCCTAGAATACAAGCCAATCCCCGAATTAACAGCGGCCATTGGGGCCAGAGATAAGGCAACAGTTGCCAGTAACTAGAGCGGACTTTCATAGGTAAGTAAGAATTCAGGAGTTAGGAGTCAGGAGTCAGAATTCAGAATTCAGAATTCAGATGCATTACGGCGTTAGCCTACCACACCATGCTACCGAACCGTGCTGACTCCTGAATTCTGACGAAATTTCTACTCAAGTTTCTCCTAAAGAGTTTAGTAGAAAGCGGGCAATTCTCTCAGATGCGCCAGGTGGGCCAAATCGCTCAGGGCCATTTACTTTGCACTTAGCGAGGTAGTCTGAATCTTGTAAAGTTTCAACTACTCGTTTTGCTGCTTGCTTGAGAATCTCAGGGGTTGCTGGCTTAGTGCCGATAGTTTGGGCAGAAATGCCCAACAGCCGCGTTTGCGCTTCTGCAAATTGATAGGTAAATTGCGGGCCCTCTCCGGGAATCTGGATGATCGGTTTGCCGATCGCTACAGCTAAATCCACTGCCAACCCTGCCATGCCAATGACGAGGGTAGAGTAATACAAGATATCACTGAAGGCATCTGAGTAACATCTCACTTCTACAAGCGGTGATTCCTCAGCAGAACTTCCGGGAGGAGAATAGGTGAGTATGCCTTGATTCAGTTCCCAACCTTGGCTTTTAGCAATGTCGTCTAATTGTTCCATCAAATTTGGTACCAAGGCGGCGCGAAACTGGAATCCTGACTCAGGCATCACCTTGGCAATTTCTACCACCAGTTGCAACTGCAAACAGAAATTTCGTGCGGCTTCCGGCATCCGCGATCCTGGTAAAAGTGCGATCGCAGGAACGTCCGGTTTCAGGTACAAGTCTTTGCCAACGGGGACGAGGCGATCTAAAGCCGGAATACCACCAAACTGAGCTTTAGCTATACCTTGCCGCTGGAGATCAGAAGCCGTATAGGTATCTCTGGTAAAAACTGTCAGACATCGAGAAGAATTGAGATCGTGCCACAGCAGCGGATTAATACGCAATTGCCCTTCATAGATGGCAGAAAGACAAGAGATAAACGAAACGAAAGGACGTTTTGTTAAGTAGGCAAATGTCTGGGAGACAAAATCCCCAGTAGCCATAATTAAATCGCAGTTGGGAGCATACTGTAACACCGCTTGTAACTGTCTCCACGTTAACCCAATCAATCCCGATTGAAAATCTTTGAGTAAATAGAGGCGCTTCATGTAAAAGAATCCCCCAGAGGGCATCGTTTGTGTGGGCCCAATAATGGGAATGTTCAAGCTGCGGTAAGCTTTTCCTTCCCCCACAATCGGCATTGCCGCCATCTCAATAGAAGGAGACAATTGGCGCAAGGTCTGAATAACGTGAGAGGTGTGGTTGTCCTCTCCGTGGCCGTTACTGATAAACAAGATTCGCTTAGAAGGCATCTTGGGGTCTTGGATAGGTCTAAAATGTTTGTTTGGTGAGATTTTTAACCTACATTGGGTGAGTAGGCAAAGAGATTGATAGTATTTTTACTCTTGAGAGTTTGTAATTTTATAGACAAATCTACAAAGTTCCTTTTTCAGATGTTAACCGCAATGGAATTACTGCTAATCCCTGTTTTTGCAGACGCTAATCTATCAGAGAATACAGTATTAGGAGTACAAGCGCTATGGGTGAATGGCACTAAGTTAAGCTGAAAGGTAAGCGGCGTAGGGATTGCAGAGGGGCAGGGGAGCAGAGGGGCAGAGGGGAATTTCTAAATATATGAACGCAATGCCTAAAATTTCTTCTTTCTCCCATGCTCCTCTGCTCCCCTGCTGCCTCAACGATTTTCCCTTTTCTTAGTGCCATTCCGCTATAGGTAAATTGATCTTGGCGGCATTACGAGGATAGCACCGAATCGACAGCATGACTTGGCTTACATAGGTGTAAGAGGTAAATATTTGATTCAGCAAGTCCGATAATTTATATCAGAAGTAAACTTAGAAAATTTATGCCAAAAATTCATATTTATGTACAGCGGGGAGATATTGCAAAAGTCGCACGCCAAATAGCTAATGGCGTTGATATTGATTGCCTAGATGAGTATTCCCAGCAAACACCATTAATGTGTGCAGTTAGTAGTGCTAATGCAGGTGTTGATATGATTCGCTTCCTCTTGGAACATGGCGCGAATGTGAATGCTGTTGAACAAGAATCTGAAAATACCGTACTTGGGTTGGCTGTGCAGTCAGGAAATCTAGATAAAATCCAATTGATTCTGAATTCTGGAGCGGATATTAACTATCAAAGCCCAAATGGATATGATGTCTTAATCAATGCTATGCATGGTCGAGATATCTTGCAGGATCAAAACTTAATATCAACTTTGAATTTTCTCATCTCTAGAGGTGCTGCTGTCAATGGCATGAGTAGCTATGGTGAATCTGCAATCAAAATAGCTGCTCATATTGGGAGATTTGATGCTGTCAAATTATTATTGAACGCGGGTGCTAACCCAGAGCAACTGGGATGGACAGAATTAATGCACGCTATAGTTTTTGAGAGCTTAGAGCGAGTAAAGTTATTGATAGAGCAAGGAGCAGATCAAGATGTGCGTGATTGTTGGCATAGAACTCCTTGGTTATTGAGTATTCAAATGGGCGAATTACCTAAAGCCAAATTACTCCTAGCTGCGGGAGCAAATCACAACGATGTGGGAAACTGCGGAAAAACGCCATTAATGTATGCGATAGAAAATAATAGGCTCGAAGTCCTACAGTGGCTAATTGCTGAGGGATTTGATATTGAAGCCACTGATGATTTTGGTAGCACTGCTTTAATAATCGCAGCAGAGCATGGTGCTACTGAGTGCGTCAGAATTTTACTAGAAGCTGGCGCAAACCCCAGCATAATCAATCATTGCAATGACAAAGCCATTAAGATAGCGACAAACAAGGAAATTGTCAGAATGTTAATTGCGGCTGGTGAAGATGTGAGCGATATTAACGATGATATGCGGCGATCGCTCACCGGAATTGCCAACAGCAAATTCTACCTATCAGAATTATCACCAAAGCAATATTTTGCTGGTAAACATCCGCGCTTTGGCAAAACCAATCCAGAATTGATGCAAATACCTTTTTGGCAGGTGATGATTTATGAAGGTTGTTCTGCTTATAGCGCACAAAATACTTTTAAAGATACAGAAAATCGGCAATATAAAGTATGGTGCTACGATCGATTTGGCAGAACTATTACACAATTACCCGATGGCAGAATTGTAGAAATTGCTGGTGAACATGAAGACTACTATGACTCTAATTTTTGTATATATAACGATGTTGTAGTTTTTCAAGGTGATGGTAATTTTCAGATTTTTGGTTACCCCCAACATGTTTTTCCGCCAACTGATTTTCATTCAGCTACATTAGTTGGAGAATACATATATATTATTGGTAGTTTAGGATACTCCGGTACAAGAGTCTACAATGAAACCCCAGTTTATAGATTACATATCCACACATTTGAAATAGAAAAATTAGAAACAACTGGTGAGAAGCCAGGATGGATAAGTAGACACAAAGCTAACTACAAAGAGCCAGATAAAATGTATCTTACTGGTGGTAAATTGTGTGTAGCTAGTAATGATAAATCAGAAGATTATATAGATAATTCTGTGGATTATATCTTAAATTTAATCAACTTAACTTGGAGCCGAGCTACTGTTTAATACCAATTCAATTAATGATTACAACACATCCTTGGGTAAAGACGCGATGAATCGCGTCTCTACAAATGGTCTATTTGTCGCATTCTTTTTTCAAATTGATATAAATATGAAAAACTCTACCCACAATGGAATGGGAGCATCTCCGGCTCCGCTCCTGAATTCTGACTTCTGACTTCTTCTTCAACAGCGTTTCTTGAGCAACTGAGGTACACTCAAATTTTTGTTTTACAGAGTTAGTTGCTTTGAAAATGTACTTCAACAGTCCGGGAACAACTATATTCAAATTCAATTTTTTTTTAGATACTCAGGTGGCACATGATCTACTAACCAAACACCATTAGCAGAACAATAGAAGATGTAACCCGACTGATGCATTGCCGCAGTATTTACAGCAAAAACCACTGGTTTTCCATGTCTTGCACCAACAATCTGTGCTGTTTCTATATCCTTTGATAAATGGACATGATGCCGTGACATTTTGCAAAGTCCTGTTTGCAGAATTGACTCTACAGATTTGCATCCCGTGCCGTGATAAAGCTCATCTGGGGGAACAACAGGTTCCAATTGTAAATCTACTTTTACACTATGTCCTTGGTTTGCACGAATAAGATTACCTGTAGAATCAAAAGAAAAGCGTTGTTTCTCGTTGAATTCAACTACTACCTGTAATTCCTGACGGGTGAGTGGAAAATTGTTTCTAGCACAAGCACTAAGTAGTTCATCAACAGCAACCCAACCACCGGGAGCAAGTTTAATTCCAATTGCATCCGGTGTGTGTCGCAGATATTTGCTGAGATATTTGCTGATTTTGACGAGGCGAGAATCACTCATTTAATTGTGGTTGGCATATTTATACTACAAATATATGCTTTTATAATACATCAAATTTTTATTGATGGTAAATTGACAGAATTTGTCTTCCCATCATGGCTAATGCTACTCCAATCATGACAATGAGTGTCACCTTTCCACCAGGAACCAGTGGTTGATTTATGCTATCTAAGTTTTCTTGTTCTTGACGTTGCTTCCAACTCATTAATGCCGGCATAATTCCACCGAGAACTGAGATACTAAATGTTCCAGTGTAATCTAAGGCAGTAAAAAAGATGCTGGGATTAAGCGTTCCGAGAGTCATCGGAGGGAAAAGAACCAGCGAATAGAGGGGGAGGCGTCTAGAAAGTCCACCTTGTGCAAGGAGAAAAATATCTTTGAACAAATCTAGCAATCCATACACAAATCCAATAAATGATGTTGCGATCGCAAATTCTGAAAAAATGGATACTAGCACTCCTAACCATTCCCCCGCACCACCTGCTCGGAGAATTTGCAGTGGATCAAAAACACTTGTACCATCAGATGTGCTATTTAGCATATCGGGACTGACGCTTCCTAAAATTACGGCATTCCACGCCAAGAACATAATTAGAGGAATTACAGAACCAATAAAGATGGACTGGCGAATTTTGCCAGCATCCCCTTCGAGTTGTGTCACAACTAGCGGCACAACGTTTTGAAAAAATAGCGCCACAGACATTACTGAAATGGCACTACCAAGGGCACTCCAGTCCTGAAATACTAGTTGAGTACTCTGAATGTGCCCTCCTGCCAGAAATAATAGTCCTAAGAAGGAAACAATGACAATTCCGACAAAGGCGCTGTTTAATTTCTCAATAAACTTTTCTCGCCCAAGATACATAATCCCACCAAATAAGAGCGTAAAAGTCGTTGTGCCCACCCACATAGGCAATATTTGCACACCCCAGACTTTTGCCGCCGCAGATCCTAAAATCTCTCCACCCTTGGTGACGTATGCTACCAAGAGAGCATAGTGCATGAATAAATATGCGCTGCCTGCAATTCGCGCTCCCAGCTTACCAAGGATTTTCTCAACAATTCCCAAAAAACCTATACTCGGACGCCCTTCGGTTCGCATTATGTTTAAAGTAACTTCTGCAACCAATAACCCTGAAACTAAAGCGTAGAGCCAAACAGCAATTAGTCCAGATGTAGACGGCACAATACCAGACGGCAGCGTAACGGCTGGTAGGGCGAGAATCCCAGCCCCAACGGTGGTTCCCGCAATCAATGCAGTACTTCCCAATACACTACCCGGTTGATGATTGAGTTTTTTTCCATCAAATTCGAGATGAGAAAACAACCGAGTGACTTGCTCTGAATCTTGGAGAACAGTCTTTATGGGAACCATACTGAATATCCGTACCTAAACCAAACAAACAATATTAACATGTGGAAATATTCTTCGCAAAAACCCTGCTTTTTATGGTTTTTCAGCTAAATTTTTGTGATCAATCAGCGTAGGCGTAGCCCGTCGTAGACATCGCTAATTTATTATCAACACAAATTTTGGAGTTCAAATGTCACTTCTAGTACTTTATTAATTAATTAGATTACGCAGTCGGGAACATTGTCCCCATAACAAATGTGGTTTAAATAAATGTAAATGAAAACTTGTCTAAGGGGAGGAAGAATCTAACGATCGTCTTCGCTCACAAAATTGAATAATTTAATTTCTGGAAGTCCCTAAATACTTTATCTATAGCTAGACTAGACGATCGCAACCTGAAGAAATTATTAGGACTTAAACAAAAATGGCAACTTTAACTATTCGTTTACCAGACGATAAGCATAATAGATTGAAAGAACTTGCTCAAGCCAAAGGCATCAGTGTCAATAAATTGATTGAAGAACTTTCTACCATAGCTCTGGCAGAATTTGATGCCCATACAAGATTTAAAGCAATGGCTGCAACTGGCAACTCAGAAGAAGGTTTAAGAATACTGGCTAAACTTGATGCTCTGACATAATAGAGCTTGTAGGGCGATTATGAAAACACTAACCGGAGCCGATCGCCCACATCCACCCCATCACCAAAAGTGCGAAGTGGAATAGCCCGTCGTAGACATCGCCAAGTTTAAGAATTGTCCTGTGGATCTGGCGCTTTCCCAGTGGTTAGATACTTTAAAATTAAAACAACATACTTTCAGGAGATTAGCCCAATGACATATATCTCCCAAAAAACCCTCACTAAAGAAGATTTTCTCTGCCAATATCAAGATAACTCCCAATATGAATTAGCAGACGGAGAAATAATTGACATGGAACCCACTGGCCCCCACGAAACGGTGAGTGGGAAAGTTGCAACCCAAATTGGTATACACCTTGTTGCAGAACAACTTCCCTGGGTTATTCCTCGCACTTGTTTAATTTACCCCTTCGCGGATGCAGCTACAGCTCGTCGTCCTGATGTTGTGGTTCTTGATGAAACCGTTCTCGACCGTGAACCCCTTTGGGAACGAGAACCCGTAATTACGCTGGGACGCTCAATTAAACTGGTGGTTGAAGTTGTTAGTACTAACTGGGAAACTGACTATGCACGCAAAGTTGAAGAGTATGCAATTTTAGGCATTCCCGAATATTGGATTGTAGATTATCGAGGATTGGGTGGAGTCGCATTTATTGGTAAACCTAAACAACCTACCTTCACTGTCTGTCAACTAGTTGAAGACACTTATACTCAACAGCAATATCGATTAAATCAATTAATAAAATCACCGCTTTTGCCCCGTCTTCAACTTCGCTTAGATGATACTCTTCCTCGTTGAATATATTAATACGGTCAATTGGGAATTTAACTTTTCAATCCAATCCCACAGAAAACAATTTACCAACTTGCGCCAAATCTACATTTCCACCGCTGATGATCACACCAATTTTCGCCTCTGGTGCTGTCACTACACCTTCGAGTAAAGCTGCTGCGGCGAGGACTCCAGTGGGTTCAACGACAATTTTCAGACGTTCCCATAAGAAAAACATGGTGCGAAGAATCGCTTCTTCCGATACCGTCACCATATCATCGACGTAATGCAACACTAAGGGAAAAGTAATTTGACCAAGGCTAGGAGTCCGCGCACCATCGGCGATGGTATTAGGATTCTTGACAGTTTGCAGGGTTTTGGTGTGAAAGGAGCGGGTAGCATCGTCGGCAAGGGCTGGTTCTACTCCGATGACTTTACAATTGGGTAAAAGTGACTTGGTTGCGATCGCACATCCTGAAAGTAATCCACCACCACCACAACAAACTAATAATAAGTCCAATTCACCAACTTCTTGAATTAGTTCTAAAGCTGTTGTTCCTTGTCCAGCGACTACATGAGGATGATCGTAAGGAGGAATGAGTGTCAAAGAGCGCCCATCTGCTAATTTTTGGGCTAATTCTTCTCGGTTTGTTTCTTGGCGATTGTATAAAATTATCTCTGCACCATAACCACGAGTAGCAGTTTGTTTAACAATGGGTGCATCATCAGGCATGACAATGGTGGTGGGAATATTTAGGATTTTTCCAGCTAAGGCGATCGCTTGGGCATGATTTCCTGATGAATAGGTGATAACGCCTGTTTGTTTTTGGGCTTGCGATAGTTGCGTTAAAGCGTTGTACGCACCTCGAAATTTAAATGCCCCCGTGCGTTGAAAGTTTTCGCACTTAAAGAATACTTGGCTATTGGTGCGATCGTTAACAATTGTAGAAGTTAGCACAGGCGTGCGGTGGGCAATTCCCAAAATTCGCTCTTGTGCTGCTTGCACGTCAGTTATAGTAACAGAATTATGCTGTGGCATTGATGATGAGATTAAATATTTTTGCTCTTGTTTATATAGATACAGATTTTTATATTTGCGCCTAATATGCTTAATCGAAGCATACTCAATTTCAGGTGGATAGCATCATTTATTGTCCGCATAAGAATAGCTACAGCAAACATTATATATTGCTGTAGCTAAATTTATGAAGCTTAAATTAATTATCACGTTAGGAATTTTCGTAACATGAATAAAACATCTGAAAGTCGGCAAAAAAAAACTGCTCTAATTACAGGGGCGGCTAGTGGAATAGGCTATCAATTAACCCAGATTTTTGCTCGTCATAGTTACAATCTTGTGTTAGTCGATAAGAATGAAGAAAAGCTTAACGAAATTATAAATGAATTCCCGCAAAAGTTTGGCATTTTTGTGAAAATTCTTACCAAGGATTTATCTATACCAACATCGCCAGAAGAAATTTTCACAGAACTACAGCAAGCATCGATCAAGATTGATGTGCTGGTTAACAATGCTGGCTTTGGTACTTATGGAGCATTTAGTGAAACAGACCTCAACCTTGAACTAAAAATGCTACAGGTAAATATGGTCAGCCTGACCCATTTAACTAAGTTATTCCTCAAGGATATGGTCGAGCAAGACTATGGAAAAATATTGAATGTTGCCTCAGCAGCCGCTTTTCAACCAGGGCCTCTAATGGCAGTTTATTTTGCTACAAAAGCTTATGTTTTATCATTTTCCGAAGCGATCGCTAATGAATTAGAGGGCACAGGTGTCAGCGTGACTGTTCTTTGTCCGGGGCCAACAGCATCAGAATTTCAACAAACTGCTGCAATGGAAGATTCCAAGATTGCAAACGTTAACAGAATGATGGATACGGCAACCGTTGCGAATATTGGTTATCGGGGCTTAATGAAAAATAAAATTGTTGTTGTTCCTGGGATGAGAAATAAGCTATTGACTGAAAGCGTAAGATTTACGCCCAGAAATTTAGTAACAAAGGTCGTGAGAAGTATGCACGAACTCAAAAAAAATAGGTAGTCTGATACTCTATAATATTTTCAATTAAATCACGGTAATCCCTTTTCTAAAAGCAACGAAGCTGAGTAAAGAGGGGAGGCATAGTGAGTAAATGACAGGGTTAAATGCCCTGTTTTCTAGTATTTAGATGATATCCTAGTGACTCTAAATTTCACTCTTCTAAAATGTTTCAATATCTGCCATAAGATAGCTGCTTTTTTGGATATATATATGCTGTGAAAGTTGGGCAGAAGTAGCTGGATATAAAAACATCACTATAGTAAGATGTGTACTCACTATCTCAACCGTTATTATATTTATTAAAGATAAATCCCAGATGTAAAGAGGTAAATAATGGCAATTAAATTAAAAGTTACAAATATTAAAGGTGATGACTGTGCCAAGAATATAACTAAATCTATTCAGACTATGGAATCTGATGCCAAAATAGATGTGGACGTTAATGCAAAAACTGTAACTGTAGAAGCTGCGGCTTCTGAAGAGTCAATTAAACAGATAGTTCAATCTGCTGGTTATACTATCGAGGGCTATTAATTACGAAGAAAGGCAGAGGGCAGGAGGCAGAAGGCAGGAGGAAGAAAATATATTTTTTGCCTTCTGCCAAACGGGTTTAAAGCCCCTAAGTTTATTTATGAATAAAGATAAAAAATGTATATTGCTTAGTTATATATTCGCCCGGAAAACGGGCGGAATATTATTAATTACTCTACTTGATAAAGCATATTTTCCTCTTCTGACACGCTTGAAATATTTGGATTTATGCGAAATTATAAGCTGTAATAGATACATATCAAGACTGTAGTATTTTGAAAGTATTGCCGTTGCTTTGTTTGCTCTGACAAAATTGTTAAATTTTCTGGTAATCTTTTTCAAGAACGAATTAACATCGGGTCATAGATTTGACATTCTTGAACCCCATAACTGCCTAGAATTAAGCTAGCGTGTTCAAGCTCATTGTCTGTGCCACTAACGATGAGTATGTAATTGCCTTGCTCAATTTGCTCGTTGTAAAAGCGTGCCCAATCATCTGGTATTCCGAGCCTCATAGCGTCAAAACGCTCACTTACATTAACGTCTGTTGACCCAATCAATTGAGAAAAGTCTTTGCAAATTAAGGAAATCTGGTTTGCTGGAAAACCGGCGGTATACATATCGTTAATTGCCGCTTCAGCATTATCTAAGCTATTAAAGTAAGCGACAGCATATTTAGGTAAAATTCCGCTTTTATTAGGAATGGCAGGTGCAGAAGTTGTCGTGGTTAGATAATTTGTAGTTTTATGCTCATTGTTGAAATATTCATAAATGCCAAACTCTTCTATACCCCAACGTTGTAGGATTGCTTCTACTTTAGGAATTTCAGCAGGTGTACAATCCACGATTATGAAATAGTGTCCATGTTCTACTCGCTCGTTATATGCTTTAGCTTGTTCTTCCGATATTCCCCAACCAACTAATGCACCAGCAAAAGTTCCAGTAGCAGCACCAATACTTGCCCCGACAAGGGTTGTAACTAAAGCAGTTGCCGCTGCACCAGCTAGCATTATTGGCCCAACTCCAGGGATTGCTAAAGTACCAAGACCTACTAATAAACCAGTTAACCCACCAACAGCGCCCCCTGAAAGCCCTCCTACTGTTGCGCCTTCGTCAGCTTTATCACCAGTGCGCTCTTTAATTTCATCATTGGCAACCTCATGATTGCGGTCTGCATTCTGTACAACTACAGATACTTTCTCCATCAATAAGCCAGAATCTCTCAATTCATGTAGTGCCTGTTCTGCGTCTCGACGATGAGTAAATACGCCTACAGCACGTTGATATTCACTTAAAACCATTATTACTCCTTGGTAGCAGGGGAAAATTAATTTCCTATAAATCTAGTTTTTCATTATCTGTAATCTTAAGTACAACTTTATTTAGCTCAAAACCATCCTAAGTAATAAAATTCATTACAAACCCCGCCCTCAGCATTAGCAGAGCGGGGTAGTTGATGAAAACCCGATCAACAGATTCTTTAAACGAAAGAATCCGTTGATCGGGTTTAGCCGGTTGCAAAAAATCGGTCAAGATTACGCTCTATCTACTTTGATAGTTCTGGTGTGAAGAGAATGCGGCTGTCATTAATGCGATCAAATGTAGGTGTAGACCAGCGATCGACTACTTTGCCTAGAATTGACATTTCTTGAACTAAGCGGTCAAATTTATCAGGGGTGAGAGATTGAGGCCCATCGGATAAAGCTTTTGCGGGATTGGGGTGAACTTCAATCATTAAGGCATCTGTACCAGCTGCGATCGCAGCCATTGCCATCGATGGAACATATTCAGACCTACCCGTACCATGACTAGGATCAATCATAATCGGTAAATGGGTTAGCGATCGCAATACCGGAAGCACTGATAAATCTAAAGTATTCCGGGCATATTTACCATCAAAGGTTCTGATTCCCCGCTCACAAAGAATTACATTTGGGTTTCCAGATGCCAAAATATATTCTGCTGCCATCAACCACTCGTCAATTGTCGCAGACATCCCCCGCTTGAGTAGCACTGGTTTATCTTGAGCGCCTACCTTTTTCAACAGCGAGAAGTTATGCATATTCCGCGCTCCGATTTGGATTATGTCAGCTGTTCTCGCCACTGCTGATAAATCCGCAGCATCCATCAATTCTGTGACAATACCCAAACCAGTAGCTTCCCGCGCTGCTGCTAATAAATCTAAAGCGCTTTCACCATAACCTTGAAAGGCATAAGGTGAAGTGCGGGGTTTGTAGGCTCCGCCACGGAGAAACTTTGCTCCGGCTGCCTTCACCCGCTTTGCTGTTTCGACAATCATCGCTTCATTTTCAACGGAACAAGGCCCAGCTACCACTACGATCGGGTGATGTTCGCCAAAATAGACATCACCGTTAGGTGTAGGTACAACAACTTCGCTGGCTTCTCCATGTCGGAATTCTCGACTTACCCGTTTGAAAGGTTGTTGCACTCGTAATACTTGCTCAATCCAAGGGCTGAATTCTTGAACCTGTAATTTATCGATGCTAGTGGTATCACCAATTAGCCCCAGTACAACTTTATGAGTGCCAACGCTTTTTTCTACGGTGACTTTCCAAGTTTCACTCAGTTCTTGGCTGATGCGAGTGATTTCCTCAACAGGTGTACCGCTTTTAAGTATGATAATCATCTGTTTTTCCTTGTGTAAGTAAGTTATTGGGTGTAATACAGTCCGTTCGTAGGACACAGCAATACTCTTTGGTGTCAACTTAAGCTCAAACGCTTATCCCACAGGCATTTTACCCCACCCTAACCCTCCCCTTGGAAAGGGGAGGGAACAAGATTTTCCGGTTTCCCCCCTTTACAAGGGGGGATTAAGGGGGGTAATTCGACTTGTGTGTACACTGAAACGAAGAGAGGTTTGTCTAATGCAAAAATTCCGCAAGTTGTTCTAGTTTTGTCCAAGCTGCGCCGCTTTGCAGAATTTCCTTCGCAAGAGTAATACCTTTAACACAACCGGCTAAAACATCCGTTTCTCCATGAATGGCTTCACCAACTTGGAGCGCTAGGGCTGTATTTAAAGCGACTACATCTTGCTGCGCTTGAGTACCTTTACCTTGGAGAACTGCCTTCAAGATTTCGGCATTTTCTTCGACATCTCCACCGCGTAACGCCGCAGTGGGAGCAAAACTCAAACCAAGTTCTTGAGGATTGAGCGTTAGAGAACGGACTTTTTTATCTTGGAGTACAGCTAAGTCAGTGACATCTGCTAAACCAGCTTCATCTAAACGTTCCCGTCCGTGGAGGGCGATCGCTTGTTGGCATCCTAATTGCGATAAAGCTTGAACAATCTCCTCTAGTAAAAGTGGATCGTTCACACCAATAATTTGCCCCGTTGGCCGCATGGGATTTACTAGCGGGCCAAGCAAGTTAAAGACAGTCCGCACCTTCAAAGTTTTTCGCAAAGTTGCGATCGCTTTCAGTGCAGGATGCCAACCTGGAGCAAACAAAAAGGTGATTCCAACTTCACCTACTGCGGCTTGTACTTTTTCAGGAGTGGCGTTGAGATTTATCCCCAAAGCTTCCAGCACATCAGCGGAACCAGTCTTGCTAGATGCCGAACGATTGCCATGTTTGGCAACTTTTACCCCGGCGGCGGCGGCGACAAAAGCGACAGCAGTGGAAATGTTAAAGGTTGAAGCACCATCTCCACCAGTTCCACAGGTGTCAATTAGAGGGATTGGGGACTGGGTACACTTCGACAAGCTCAGTGCATCGCTGGGTACTGGGGATTGGGATTGTAAGACCCTGGCCATGCCCACTAATTCTTCTGCGGATACACCTTTGGCTTGGATTGCGGCTAAAATTGCTCCTGATAGGACATGGGGAATGGCATCTGTGAGCCAACCTTGCATCAAATCTGTAGCTTGGGAAACCGTCAACGATTGCCGATTCAGCAATTGTTGTAATAACGCTGGCCAGTTGTAAAACTCAGGAGTAACGGGGATTTCAGGTGGAATTTGAGTTAAAGCGATCATAATTAGTCATTGGTCATTGGACTAGTTCTGAATGGAGAATAAGTTTGTAGTAAGGACTTTAGTCCTGAATTTTTAAGCACTAAAGTGCTTACTAGAAACTCTGAACCATTAAGGAATAAGGACTTTGGCGACGGTTTGCACATCTTTGTCACCTCTACCGGAGCAATTGATGACAATGCGGGGACTACCTTTTAACTGAGGACAAAGGGTTTCGAGATATGCGATCGCATGAGCAGTTTCCAAAGCTGGGATAATTCCTTCTAGTTGCGAAAGTCTTTGGAATGCATCTAACGCCTGTTTATCGGTGACGCTGTAATATTCGGCGCGACCAAGATCCTTTAAATAACTATGCTCAGGCCCTACACCGGGATAGTCTAACCCGGCGCTAATTGAATGGGCTTCGATGACTTGACCATCATCATCTTGCAGTAAATAGCTCATTGCACCATGCAATACACCTATTTTTCCTTTTGTCAAGGTAGCAGCGTGTTTTTCTGTATCTACACCTTCACCCGCCGCTTCGACTCCAATTAGACGCACTGAAGGTTCATGGACAAATTCATTGAATAAGCCGATCGCATTGGAACCTCCACCCACGCAAGCCAGTAGAATATCTGGTAATCCTCCCCATTTCTCCTGGGATTGAGCGCGAGTTTCTACACCAATTACCGCGTGGAAGTCACGGACAATCATTGGGTAAGGATGAGGCCCGGCAACAGAACCAAGGATGTAATGCGTTGTTTCCACATTTGTCACCCAATCCCGAATTGCTTCGGAAGTTGCATCCTTGAGAGTTCCCGTACCCGCTTCTACTGGACGAACTTCTGCACCCATTAATTTCATGCGGAAGACATTCAGCGATTGGCGTTCCATATCGTGGATGCCCATGTAAATCACGCATTTCAAACCAAAACGCGCACATACGGTTGCAGTCGCTACACCGTGTTGACCTGCACCCGTCTCGGCAATAATCCGTTGCTTACCCATGCGTTTAGCTAGTAATACCTGAGCTAAAGCATTATTAATTTTGTGAGCGCCTGTATGATTTAAATCCTCACGCTTCAAATAAATTTGTGGTCCAGTGCCATCTGGTCTAGCGTAGTTTGTTGTCAGGCGTTCCGCAAAATATAATGGGCTGGGTCGTCCTACATAGTCACGGAGTAAGTTTTGCAGTTCTGCTTGGAAACTCGGCTCGTTGCGATATTGATGGAAGGCTGCTTCTAACTCACTTAATGCAGGCATTAAGGTTTCGGGGACGTACTTACCGCCAAATCTGCCAAATCTGCCTAAAGAATCTGGTTGAACGGTTGCAGTTTTGATGTCTTGTATGCTTACCACTGGTTAAAATCCTTTTATGTTGAAATATATTTTTGAATTTCCTGTGTATTCTCTGTGCCTCTGCGGTTCGTGATTTTTTATCGAACCACAGAGACGCAGAGGACGCAGAGAGAAGAGAGAGGTTTTTTACTTTGCGGAACCAACTTGTTGCAGGGATACTGGGGTAATTGCTGCTTTGAGTTCCTGACAAAATTCTTCTACGGCTTGCAATCTCTCAGTTGGGCTAACTTCAGCTAAACGTTTGACGAAGGCACTACCAACAATCACTGCATCTGCTCCCCATTCCATGACTTGATGCGCTTGTTCTGGTGCTGAGATGCCAAAACCAACGCCGATGGGTTTATCGGTGACGCTTCGTAAGTCGGTAATTAAGTCTTGTACACGGTCTTGGATTTGAGCGCGGATACCTGTAACTCCGGTGACGCTTACAAGATAGATGAAACCTTGAGATTGACGAGCGATCGCTAAAATCCTATCTTTAGAACTAGTAGGAGCTACAAGTAAAATTACCTCAATTCCAAAAGATGCAGCAGTCTGAATTAATTCTTCTGCCTCTTCTAAGGGTAAGTCTGGCACTACCAACCCGCGCACTCCAGCCGCAGCAATTTTGAGCAAAAATGTCTTAATACCCCGGTGCAAAATGGGATTGTAATAAGTAAATAGAATTATCGGCGCTTTCAGTGTAGGAGTTACAGCTTCTAACATCTCTAGCACTTGCTCTAATTTCGTGCCTTTTTGCAAAGCGCGGGTTGCGGCTGCTTGAATTACAGGCCCATCTGCGAGAGGATCGGAGTAGGGAATGCCCAACTCGATAAAGTCAGCACCGTTGCGATCTAAGATACGTAAAGCTTCGGCAGTGGTTTCTAAGTTAGGATCGCCTGCTGTGATAAAGGGGATTAAAGCACACTGTTGGCGATCGCGTAAAGTCTGAAAATGAGCGGAGATAGAAGTCATGCAGAAAAATAGTTAATGATTGGTTAATACTTCTGGAATAATCAACATTTAGCAATTAGCGATACCCACGCTAAATTTTTTGTTAATGAGTCTTTGATACTCGTGAACGAGTCTTTTAGCTCCGTTAACGAGTCTTTTATCTTCGTGAACGAGTCTTTTAGCTCCGTTAACGAGTCTTTGATACTCGTGAATGAGTCTTTTAGCTTCGTTAACGAGTCTTTTATCTCCGTGAATGAGTCTTTTAGCTCCGTTAACGAGTCTTTGATACTCGTGAATGAGGCTTTTATCTCCGTTAATGAGTCTTTTATCTCCATTAATGAGTCTTTTAGCTCCGTTAACGAGTATCAGAGCTTCATTTTTTAGGTTTACCTTAGCACTCAGCACTCAAAAGACTACGCACAGCTTGTTCTACATCGCTTTGTTTAACTAAAGACTCTCCAACCAAAACCGCACGGACACCAGCTTCAGCAACAAAAGATAAATCAGCAGGTGTATACAATCCAGACTCACTAACGACGGTGATATCTAAACTTTGCAAATATTGCTGGCGCTGTGTTAAAAGTTGCTGTGTTATTCCTAAATCAACGGTAAAATCTTCTAAATTGCGATTGTTGATTCCTACTAAATGTAAATCGTCAAGCTTAAGCACCCTATCCAGTTCAGCTAAAGTATGGACTTCTACCAGTGCATTCATGCCCAAATAGTGAATTAGTCGCAAAAAGCTTTGAAGTTCTTGGTCTGATAATATAGCTGCAATCAACAAAACGGCATCTGCGCCTGCTGTCCGTGCTAAATAAATTTGATAGGGGTCAATGATGAACTCCTTGCACAGTAGGGGTAATGCAACTTGTTGACGGATACCACGCAGATTATCAAAACTGCCCTGAAAAAACTTATGATCAGTGAGGACTGATAGACAAGCTGCGCCACCTCGTTCATAAGCTTTAGCGATCGCTACAGGGTCAAAATCTGCCCGAATAATGCCACGGCTAGGTGATGCCTTTTTTACCTCAGCAATTAAGCTAGGTTGCTGAGGATTTTGTTGTAAAGCAGTCAAGAAATTTCTGACAGTTGGAGCCGCAATTAATTGCTGTTGCAAATCAGTTAAAGAAAATTCCTGCTGCATCTGTGCAACTTCTTGCCTTTTATGCAATACAATCTCTTCAAGAATATGGCGAGAAGTCGTAACTTGGTTAATCATAAAATGCTTGAGTGAATGGGAAAATAATTAATTATTCTCGTTCCTAGATGGAATCTGGGAATGCATACAATACGGTTTAGAGACGCGATAAATATACAAGACGCGATAAATCGCCGTCTCTACAAGTATTGGGAATGCATGGGAACGAGGCACTTTTGACAAATGACTAATGACCAATGACTAATGACTCTTCGATGTGTGTATATGCCCGCACCACATTTTTAATGATTTCCAGACCGACTTCTCCGGCTAAAGTCATAATTGATTCTGGATGAAACTGAACGGCGGCGATGGGAAGTGTCTGATGTTCAATGCCCATAATTACGTCGTCATCAGAAATCGCTGTCACCTTCAGTTCTTTTGGCAAATGCTGCGGTAGGGCAAATAATGAGTGATATCTACCGACTGTGAAGGATTCCGGTAAATTTTTGAAGGTGACAGAATCGGAATCAGTAACGAAAATCCGTGAAGATTTACCATGTTGAGGATAGTTGAGAACTCCCAATTCTCCACCAAAAGCTTCAACGATACTTTGCAGTCCTAGACAAACTCCGAAAATAGGAATTTGGCGATAAAGAAGGGCGCCGATAGTTTCCGAAACTCCAAAATCACTTGGTCTACCAGGGCCGGGAGATAATACAACTAAGTCAGGGCGTTCTTTGTCGAATAGTGAATCAGAAAAACCGTGACGTAATGTAGTGACGCTTGCACCAGTTTGGCGAATGTAATTAGCTAATGTATGAACAAATGAGTCTTCATAATCTATTAGTAAGATACGTTTGCCAGTTGCCGCCCTTGGGAGGATTTTAGCTAATTTTAAGGAACTGGATTCATCAATTTTCTGACTCGTTTGCTTAACACGGCGAATCGTTTCAAATAAAGCAGCAGCTTTGGTAATTGTTTCTTGTTCTTCTGCTTGGGGTATGGAGTCATAAAGGACAGTCGCACCAACTCGCACTTCGGCGATGCAGTCTTTTAATCGAATTGTCCGCAGAATTAATCCAGTATTCAAATTGCCATTGAAATTTAAATAGCCGACTGCTCCACCATACCAACGGCGGGCGCTACGTTCATGCTGTTCAATAAAATCTATGGCGGCTTTTTTGGGTGCGCCGGTGACTGTAACCGCCCAAGTGTGGGAAAGAAAGGCATCTAAAGCATCAAATTGCGATCGCAATATACCTTCAACATGATCCACTGTATGAATTAAATGGCTGTATAATTCAATTTGGCGACGACCAATCACTTGTACTGAACCAGGTTCGCAGATTCGGGATTTGTCATTGCGATCGACATCAGTACACATCGTCAACTCAGCTTCATCTTTGTGGGAGTTGAGTAAATGACGAATTTGCACCGCATCGTCAAGAGCATCTAATCCCCGGCTAATAGTGCCACTAATGGGACAAGTTTCTACCCGCTTCCCTTCAACTCGCACAAACATTTCTGGAGATGCGCCAATTAGATATTCTCCACCTAAATTAAAAATAAACCCATAAGGACTGGGATTTATATCTTTTAAAGTTTCAAATAGTTTGCTGGGTTCATCTTCATAGCCTTCAAAAAAGTTTTGACTAGGAACAACTTCAAATAAATCGCCTCGGCGGAAATAATCGAGTGCAGCCTCAACTTTTTTGGCATACTCGCCTACTTTATGATCAGCAGTTTGATTCGGGAGAAGATGTTTTCCGCGATAATCAACAGACTCACCTGTTCGAGGCAAATTCTTCGTGTTGCCATGCGCTGTTTTAAAATCATATTGGAGACGAAATGCCCGTTGCTGATAATAGTCAACAACAATCAATTCATCTGGTAGATAAAGTACTAAATCACGCTGATCTGTAGGACGTTCCAAAAGTTGGGTAATTGGTTCAAACTGAAAAACTAAGTCATAACCAAACGCACCATATAATCCTAAATGCTCGTCTTCTTGACTAGAAAAAGTGTGTAGAATTTCGCGGACGACAGTAAATGCTGAAGGTTGCTTACTGCGTTCTTCTTCAGTAAATAATCTTTTTGTAGATTTAACAAAGCCAACAATATTGTTATTATCTAGAGTAACTTTCTCAAGTTGTATTGAGTTAGATAAGCACTCTAAAAGTAATGGTAGAAGTACTTGACCACGTTCATTTAACGCTATCAAATTAAAAGCATTTTCCTGTGTAGTCAATTCCAGTGGTGGATTGACAAATCCAATCGCCCATCTTTTGTATCTGCCTGGATATTCGTAGCTGCTTCTTAGTAAGCCTCCCCGCTGAGAATTTAAGTGAAACAGAATATCTTCAAGGGCAGTATCCATTTTCACTTCGGTGATGTAGCGAGAAACAGTTACACCGCCAAGGGTTTTATAAGAACGAGAATCAAAAATCATAGGTAATTTCTCACTAATTGTCATTTGTCATTTGTCATTGGTCATTATTAGTAGTTGTTTGTAGATATGACGATGCTATCTGAGTTGTGAAGATTAAATAATCGCCTTATACCAATTTAATGTGAAGTTGCATATATCTTGATCCCCCTAAATCCCCCTTAAAAAGGGGGACTTCGATGGATGTTTTTCCGGTTCCCCCCTTAATAAGGGGGGCTAGGGGGGATCGAATTCTATGCAGCTTCATAAAAAATTGGTATTATCTACTAAAGTCTTTGCCAACGCGAAGTGTATCGTAGAGAAAAAAGAATATTTATGAATGCTATGAATAACTAACTTAGATTGATATCAATCTAAATCAACCTATTTTAATCTGCGGATGATTTGTAAAAAATGGAACTAAAAACTTTTTGCTTCTTATTTAAGAGTACTAGATATCAAGCAGATAATACATTGAATAATTTTTCGATTGGGTGTCAATTTATTCGCTTTTTATACTGCTTATCTAGTACTTTTCCGAATAACGCTGTTTGAAATTCTTCGCCTCCCTCAAAAGTAGTAGATCATCTCATTTAACCTCTGCATTCCTCTGCGTTTAAAATCCAATCCTAAAATTCCCTCAACAACGATATTGCTTCCCTATACAACAACAAATTCACCTCATGAACCTCAATTCCTTTCCCAATCTCTTGTAACAACATTAAAGTCAATTCTCCCCCCAAGTGTTCGCGGAATTCAGTTAAACCCCGGAACAAACAATCAGGATGTTCCAATTGTGATAAATTCTGGGCTAGTTCTGGCACATACAACATGAAACCCAACGCCGATAAAGTATTTAATATTCGTTGCCATTCTGAGCAATCAAGCAATCCTAATAAATAAGAATAGGTGCTATCCAAAGCAATACCGATCGCAACTGCTTCGCCATGACGCAAGCGATAATTAGTCAAATGCTCCAGTTTATGAGCCGCCCAATGTCCAAAATCCAGGGGACGAGACGAACCCATTTCAAAAGCATCGCCGCTATTGGCAATATGTTCTAGGTGCAACTGGGCGCAACGATAGATAACCTGTTGCATGGTATCCATGTCTCGCCGCGCCAGGGCTGCGCTGTGAGAGTAAATATAATCAAAAAAGTTAGAATCCTTAATCAGCGCCACTTTGACGGCTTCTGCAATCCCAGAACGCCAATCGCGATCGTCTAGAGTTGTCAAAAAGGCAGAATCATTTATAACAGCATAAGGTGGCGCAAATGTGCCAAGAAAGTTCTTTTTACCAAAGGCATTGATGCCGTTTTTTACCCCAACCCCAGAATCATTTTGTGCTAATACCGTTGTCGGAATGCGAATCAGGCGAATTCCTCGGTGAGCAGTTGCAGCAGCGTATCCTACCAAATCCAACATCGCCCCGCCTCCGATCGCTAATATGTAGGAGTGGCGACATAATCCGGCGGCTTCAATCTGTTGGTGGATTTGCTCTACGAAAGTGCGATCGTTTTTGGCAGCTTCTCCTCCCGAAATTATCATGGGTTCAGCTGCGATCGCTAGCACCTCTGCATAAAACTTGGTATACGCGACTAATTGCTTCACCAATTCCGGTTGAAACTGTAATATTCCTGCGTCTACCACTGCAACTAATTTCTTCGGCTTTGTCTCCCCATCTGCTGTAACCACTTGCGCTAGCGTCGGGTTTTTCAACTCAAATAAATTTTGAGTGAAATAAACCTCGTAGTTAAAAGTAACCGCAACCCGTTGATGAATTAATCTACTTTTTTGCTTGATGTCAACTATCATATTTTTACAGGTATATCTAGAAGTGCAGCACGATTCAAAGTTTCGAGGAACACCTCTACCGAGTGAGAACCATTTACCTTGACTTGATTATTCATGATGAAAAACGGCACGCTGTTAATGCCATTTAACCGAGCAAATGTTGATTCAGCAACAACTGCATCACTCACAGCATGATTATTTAATTGCAACTTTAATTCGCCAGCATCCATCTGATATGCTGTACCGATGGCAACAATAACGTTAATATCTCCGAGGTTCAAACCGTCTTCAAAGTAAGCTTTATAAATAGCTTCTACAACATTGTTTTTTATGCTTGTGGGTGCAAGTGCAATCAGTTGATGAGAAAGCTTAGTATTGACAGCCAAACGAACTTTTTCAAAATCTAGCTTAACTCCAGCCGCCTCACCTGCGCGTTGCGTATAATCAAACATCTGTTGCAATTCTTCCGCTTTCATGCCTTTTCTATTTTGCATAAAGCTACGAAATTCATAACCTTCAGCAGGAACGGTATTATCCAAAAGAAAAGGATGCCATCGGATATGCACTTCTTGTTCTTGCCATTGTGCTAGTGCATCAAACAGATGTTTTTTCCCAATTCTGCACCAAGGGCAAACGGTATCGTGAAAGATATCTATCAGCATATTTTTTGTTACTCAAATGCTAATATTTGTGTGCATCTGTGGTTTTACAAGAAAGAATTCAGGAATCAGGAACCAGAATGGGCTAAACCTTAGCTATCTGCTAACAGAATTTAATTCTGTGCTACTGGTGGATAAATAAATTGGTTCAAGTTTCCTGCGCTCTTAATTCTGACTCCTGTTAGCGGTAGCGGGGCGTTTAGCCCATTCTGATTTCTGAATTCTTCTTCAAAATCTCGTTGCAAAGCTGTTGTATTTAAAGGCTGTAAAAAAGTGTTAATTTTTTCTTCCAAAAAGCTTTGGGTATTTTCAAATTCTTTAATTAACGCGTCTCTATCTTTCCTTGCCACCAGTTTCGCTAATCGGCTGTAAGTATTAGCTAAAAAACTAATAGCATTACATCTTTCTTCGGTAGCCAGCATAATATCAACACACAAATTAGGATTTTGAGAAAACAAACGTTTAACAATATCAATTTCTTGACGATAGTTAGGAGTTGACATTGTTAAACTCTGCTCTATGTCCACTCTTGTTTGTGCTAAGAAAACGCCCAGACTAAATCTACAAAAATGCTGCGTTGCTTGAATAATCACCATCATTTTATCGTGTTCTTCAGGCGTGCAAAAAACTAATTCACTACCTTTACTTTTAAGAAAGTCTAATAACCATTGAAATGAATCATCGTTCCGACCTGGACACACTACCACTTTTTGTCCCAAAAACGATTTTATATTTGGCCCAAACATTGGATGTAAACCCATGACTGGGCCAGAATGATGTTCGAGCATTGCCTGAGTTGGCTGAGTCTTAATACTCGTGATGTCACAGAAAGCTGTAGTTGGATTAAGATATTTTGCTGCCCGCTTGATAACATCAACCGTATGTTCAATGGGAACGCTGACTAATACTAATTCTGCCTGACTTAACAGTTTTTCTGCATATTCCCAATCTTCATGTTCGAGAATGCTAACATTATGACCTACTAGCGAAAGCTGCTCTTGGAATAATCTTCCCATCCTACCGCGTCCACCGATGATGGTAATTTGTCGGGGGCTGACATGATTTGTGGCAGATTTAGGAATCAGAGTAGCGTGACAACTCTTCAGCACAGCAACCCAAATAGACTCAGGAATACCAGCTTGAGCGAGTAGGGGAGCGACATTAGCCAGTTGTTCATCTAAAGAAGGTTGTTCTGATGCTGCTAATAATGATATGCGATCGCTAAGTAAGGCGATTAAGCTTTGATCGGTTTTTTTCAGATGCTCAGAATAAGAGGATTTCAAAGGCATTTTTCCTATCCCCAATTTTCAAATATCAAACCGCTTCGCGGAGTCATTTGTCATTTGTCATTGGGCTTTGAGATACCACGCTCATAAGGGGCGAGGTATGTAGCAAAAACCCTTTATCAACAAGTGATTCCTTGGAACTCATTTCGGGTAATATATCCAGAGTCGGTGTTTTTTTTGCGATCGCATCATAAAATAACTCTTCATACCGATCTAGTGCTTGCTCAAAGGAATAGTTTTCTACCGCAAACTTTCTTCCTTTACGTCCTAATTGCGCTGCTAATTCCGGTTGATTATATAAATCCAGCACCGCCGCAGCCAAAGCATCTGCTGACTCTGGCTCAACGATAACGCCGCCGCCACTTTCTTTGATAGCTTTCGCAGCAGTCCCAGTAGCGGGAACTGAACCCACAATTGGGCGGCCACTAGCTAACAACAGTGGGATTTTAGAAGGCATATTGAAGGAAATCACATTGCACTTTTGCACAATCAACCCCACATCTGCGGCTGCTAACATTTGCGGTAGTTTTTCTCGCGCTTGCAACGGTAGCAGCAAAACGTTATCTGCACCACAAGCAAGACAATGTTTCTGCAACCTTTCGAGGGCTTGGGATTCACCGGCTATAACAAAGACAATTTTTTTGAGATGACGCAACCGAACTGCTGCTTCTATTACTGTTTCTAAACCTTGCGTCAGAGCAATATTGCCTGAATAAAGCACTACAAATCTACCATCGAGTTGATGAGTAGTTCTCCAAGAGTTATTCTCCTTCGGTAAAGGGCGAATAAAATTTAAATTTACCCAATTGGGAATGCAAGCAATTTTATTAGCAGGTACACCTTTATTGATTAAATTATCTACAAAGCCATCGGCAATTACGCTAATAGTATGTGCAGTTCGGTAGGCAAATTTTTCTAAAGCTTCCAGAGCTTTAATCATCAACTTATTCTTAATTAGCCCAACACGCACAGCAGCTTCCGGGAGAATATCTTGCACATTCAGCACTACTGGGCAATTGTATAGCCAACCTATCAAAGTTGCAGGTAAACAAACTAGTAGCGGCGGTACTGTTAAGAGAATTACATCAGGTCGTTCGCCCTTGAGGGCTTGTGGCAAACTTGTAAAAACAAAGCTCAACTCTAGCAGTAGCCGGTCTAGGAGGTTAGGTTTAGACTTAATTCGCAGGTAGCTACGCTGAATTTTGACACCGTTTTTCTGTTCAGTAACGTATAACTTACCCCGATATCCGTCGTAAATCTGACGCTGAGGATAGTTAGGCATACCTGTAATTACCCGCACTTGATGCCCCCGCTTCACTAGCCCTTCTGCTAGTTCAGTCATCAAAGGTGCAATACCAATTGGTTCTGGATGATAATTGTATGAATAAATCAGAATGTGCATGAAATGTTAATGTCCTGGAAGCACCTTGATTTTGTAATTCGTAATTCGTAATTCGTAATTCGTAATTCGTAATTACAATTAGCCAGTAGCGAAGCGTAACGCACCTAAATTATGGAGATGGTGCGTTAGCCAAGGGCATAACGCACCCTACGAAACTACAAAACTCTTTAATTACGAATTAGTAATTCTTTAAATTAAAGGCTGGCTTTTGTTGTCCACGTTTCCGCAATGTGATAGTAGCAGCCCCAAGTCCGAGCAATGCTAAACCCAATGCTGAACTAGGCTCCGGTACTTGCTTTCTGCCTTCTACGTTTAAAACTTGGACGCGACCTTGAAAGAAATCGCCCACATACAGCTTGTCATCTTTGAGGGTTGTGCCACCCGTCCAGTTAAATCTGCCGGGAGTGAGGTCGAGGGGGTTGCCAAAAGGAGGGCCAGTGAATGCTGGAGGCGGTACAGGATTACCTGATGCATCGCGGGCATTTTCACCGAAGGAAGTCAAGAAGTTACCGTTTTTATCAAACACCTGAACGCGGCTGTTGATAGAATCAGCTACATAAATATTCTCTTCTTCGTCCACTTCGATGCCAATTGGCTGAAGAAACTGTCCCAGTTCGCTACCTACTGAACCAAATGCCAACAAAGGATTACCATTTGGATCAAGTACTTGAACGCGGTTGTTATACTGGTCAGCTACAAAGATATTTCCACTAACTGGAGAAATTCTGACACCTGCTACACCTTGGAATTCCCCAGGTGCAGTGCCTCTGGTACCACCAATGACACCAAGTTGCTGTCCGTCTGATGTATATTTAAGAATCCTTTCGCCGTTAAAATCACCAACGTACACGTTGCCATCTTTGTCAAATGTCAAACCAGATGGCCCAAAGAATAATCTACCCTCTACCAAAGGGGTAAATGCTCCATTTGCAAAGGATCTAATAAAGTTACCCTGAGAATCGAATTGATTGATGCGGTTGTTGTAAACATCACCCGAATACAGATCCCCTGTTACTGGATTAAAGTCTACAGTTGTTGGCTCGTCAAACTGTCCGGGCCCTGTGCCGCCGGAGCCAATTGCTCCAATATACTGACCGCTAGGATTAAATATTTCAATTTTGTTACCGAGGTCGTAGTTAGGAGTACCATCTGCGGGGTTAATACCGCGTCCGTTAGCTATGAGGGTATTCCCTTGGCTATCCACCGCTATCCCTTGGGGAACAAAAAGTTCTCCAGGGCCGAAGCCGGGGCTACCAATACTTCTGTCGTAAGTTAATGTTACAGCTTTGGCTTGAGCCGCTGTTGCTAACACGGTGAATCCAGTACCGAGAATAGCAAGTGACAAATTTTTGACTAATCCCATGAGTTTGAAGTCCTGGTTGTATGAGTGTATACTCTTTCCTAGACTAATTTTGTTCCCAGTCCTAGTTGGGGAACTCTAAAATTCGGGCTGCTGCCTCTTGTTTGAAATGCAACTTTCTGTGTGAGGCAGCAGCCTATTCTGTAAGCTATGCCTGACAGAGTAGGCTGGTAATAAGGAATTAGACTATCTCTGCTTTGGCTAGCAACTCTTCACCCAACTTGTTTTGGCGTTTGCGCTTGGCGATCGCACCAGTTGCGCCTACACTAGCAAGTGCTAATAATCCCAAGATTGAGGTAGGTTCGGGGACTCTTTCTGTAACGACATCATCCACGCGAACTACCGAACCTAGTTCGGGGCCAACACCGCGCTTGGTGATGTATATCTTCCCGTCAGGGCCAATATCGATTCCAGCAGATGATTCCAGCCCTTCACCGGCAGCCACCAATGTTGTCCGAGTTAAATCTGGAGCAACTTGAATCAGAGAACCGGGAAGGAATCGCAAGTCACCCTGCAACTGAGATTCGTCGCCGAATTGTAAGACTAGCAAATTGCCTTCTTCATCAAAGGTTAAGTCTGTGATTTGCGTAAACCCATCCAGAAAAACCTCTGGGTTGCCATCTTCGCCAATGCGGAAAATCCGCGATTCACCTTCTGGATATGGAAAACCTGAATATTCGGCAACATATAAGGCTCCATCGGGGCCGATTGTGCCACCTGTAGGTACTGATTGAATTGCGATGTTTCCTCCTGGAAGTACCTCTACTAAACCTGGAGGTAGTTCTTGTCCTGGTGGAAGGGGTGGTAATGATGAGGCACTAAGGACTTTTTTGGGAATTGCGATCGCCTGAAAGTCACTTCCATCAAGTTTGACTTTGTAGGCGGTGTTTCCACCCCCGTCAACGACATAAGCAGTATCACCACTAACGGTCAAATCAAAGGGGTTGGTAACTACGTCCCCACCGTCTGGATTATTAGTAATTTCATACTTGCCGAAGTCGAAAATACTTTCTAGTTCTCCGGTGTTCAAATCAGCTTTGAAAAGTTGTGCTAAAAGCGGGGTATTCAGTACTTTATCGGGTGTGGATGGCGGGAAAGTAACAAGTTGCTGCTCTGGGATCGGGAAATTAGCACCAAGGTTAAGTGATTCTAAATCACGATTTCCTGGATAACCAGCAAACCCGGTTAAAAGATAAGCATTCCCTTGAGAGTCGAATTGTATATCTTGAATACCAGCGCCTTGGTTGCCACTGGGTTGCTCTGCTATAGATTGAAAGTTATTGAATAGACGCTGTGGCTGACCGCCTGGTGTCACTTTGACCAGCGATCCACTATTACCAGCACAGATCGGCTGAAAGAGTGTACTCGGAGATGGTTGGCAATTTCCGTTTCCGCCGATACCTGGCTCTGCTACGTAGAGAGTGCCATCGGGGCCAAAGCTAACAGCCCGTGCATTACTGATTCCATCGACAATTGTCGTTAGGGTTGCAGCTTGTACAGATGGTGTTCCGCAAATAGCAGCAAAACAAAATGTTAGAGATGTCAGAGCAAATGATTTGAGTTTCATACCTTTGGAGATTGAGAATTAAATAAGTGGAAAACTTTATGGTTATTAAAAGATGACTAATCCCAGTCTTTGAGGAACTTAGGATTGGTTTGAAACTCTTTACTTGAGCGCCACAACTCCATTTGTGGGAGGTTTAGTAGCTTCTCTTTTTGTGCAGCCAAGCAACGCCGAAAGCAGCGATCGCAAATACGCCGAAAGCAGAACTGGGTTCAGGAATAGATTTGGTATTCTCAATTCTGATCACTTGTCCAAGTCCTGGGCGATCGCTCCGGTTGGTGACGTATACTGCACCATCAGCACCAATAGTCAAGGCGCTAGGTGACTCTAATCCATTGCCACTCAGAAGAGTTGTGCGTGTCCCATCGGCAGCTATTTTGATCACAGAACCATCAAAATCACCCTTCCAGGCTGACTGATTGGCGTACTGCAAAGCATATAAATTGCCTTCAGTATCAAATTCCAAGTCTGTGAGTTGGGTAAAACCATCGGCGAAAACTGATGATTTACCATCAGCACCGACTCGATAGATTTTTGCCCCACCTTCAGGGAAGGGAAAACCAGTAAATTGGCTGACGTAATAAGCGCCATCAGGGCCTTTGGTAACACTTGAGGGTACTGGTTGGGTTGCAAACTGCAATGCCGTAGGCGATCGCACCTCTTCACCTTGAGATGGAACCTGTGCAGGTTCATTGGATGGTGTACCAGAGGGTGGAAAGACTGGATTAGTCAGTATGTCTTGGGGAAACGCAACTATAGATTGCAAATTCCCGCCACCAGTATTAACACTGAGTAGGTCGTTTGCACCTGCATCAACTGCAACTAACTTATTGCCATCGATGACAAAACCCAAGGGATTGCTACCGACATCACCACCATCGGGATTGTTGGCGAGTTCATAGTTAGCTAAATCGGCAACACTCGTCCAGGAATTGGTATTAAAATCGGGAGCGATGATTTTACCGAGGTCAGTGTAACCTAAATTGCGATCGCGAAATGCTGGATTCGCCCCATACCCAATCAGAACATAAGGTTTACCTTTAGCATCAAACTGGATGTCACGAGGCCCACCGGCTCCAGTACCATCCGGTAATGCTAAGGAAGGAAGTCCTGTAAGTATGCGTTCGGTTTTACCATTCTCAATTTTGGTAACTGCGCCACTAGTGCCATAGCATAAAGAGTCACCTTGACCACTTGCTGGTGGAACACAACCGCCACTTCCCCCGATTCCCGCCTCTGTGACATAGAGATTACCATCAGGACTAAAGCTTAGTCCTCCGGCATTATATAGACCATCGGCGATTACGGAAAACGATGCAGCAGAAGCAGCTTTCATTCCCGAAAAAGCGGCAACACAAAAAGTTAGAAAGGTAATAGTAAGTTGTTTTAATTTCATGTGTTGCAGAGAATTGAGGTAGGAATTTTAAACGCAGAGGGACGCTGTAGACGCTTTTGCGGCTTGCCGCAGGCTGGGAAGCGCAGAGGAACGCTGAGGTTTTAGTTAGTAACTAATGATTCTTGAATTTTTGGGAGATAGCTCATTCCTCGGTCAAATGATTTGAGGTTGCCGGCTTTGGCTTCGAGCAAACGTTTGATGTTCATGCTTTCAGCGCCATAGTCTTCAATTTGAAGTTTGCCGTGGGTGACGGTTCTATCTGTTTTCCAGAATGTGATTCTATGCAGGATAAAACCAGAAGCTTCGGGGTCAGCGAAAGCGTAGGCAGTTGGGATAAGTAACGCTACAGAACGCTGATAATAGTCGTACTCTGGATAAAAATATTCTTGTTCAAGCAAGTAGTATTTACTCAAACTATGAACTCGCACAGAAACTTTTACTTTCTGGTCATATTCATCTTTGAATTCACCTGATTCAGAAGTAATATCACCATTCGGTCGCAATAAATGCGCCCATTCGTCTATGTTTCGTAAGTCTTTTAAGTATTCAATGCCGATTTCAATAGGGGCATCAACATAAATGGTGTCTGTATCGATAAAGTGGCTTCCTTTGGCTGCTGTAGTCAGACCGGCTTTGCGTTCCAAGTTACCTTTGAGAGAACGACATTCAGAAGTGTGTACTGTATGAATTCCCTGCATAATCATCTGAGTCTGCCGTTTGGGATCGACAAAGCTCAACCAGTGAAAGTACACACCCTTTTCATCTGTTCCCGGCTCGATGTAGTCGGTGGGAAACAGTAAAACCGGGTAAACCTGAAAATATTTTTGATACTCTAATCCACAGTGCCACTCAATGCCGTAGAAAAGTGGATTTTCTAGTTTCTTAACATGATAATAGAGATTTTTGTGATAACCAGACGCAGTTCCCAACCAGGTATCTTCATCAATCTGCTCTTGCATCCGGCTATAAAGTGTCCATTCGTCTAAGTTCTTTAAACTACAAAGATATTCAAAAGCGCTCTCTGGTGAAGTCGCAATGTAAGCTGATGTTGCAAAGGTATTTTTTTCCACTTCTCACTCCTGAAGATAATAATAATTAAGCTGCGATCGCTTTAGTTTTGTTCCGCTTACCATTCTTGATCCGGTCTTCTGCTAAACGTTTGGCAGCATCGTTGGTAGTAACTCCCTGCGCTTTAGCAATATCAAAAATTGCTAATAGAGTGTCATAGATGTTATGCACTTGCTTGAAAGCTTTTTCTTCGTCATAACCAATCATTTCGTTGTAAACATTAATTAATCCTCCAGCATTAATTACATAATCAGGGCTGTAAAGAATCCCTTTTTTAGTAAGCATTTGACTATGTAGTTGCTCATTCTCCAATTGATTGTTAGCTGCGCCAGCAATAATTGAAGCTTGTAAAAAAGGAATTGTATGACTATTAAGAATTCCTCCTAAAGCGCAAGGAGCAAAGATATCTACATCCAGAGAGTAAATTTCAGTTGGTTCTACAACAGTTGCACCAAAAAGCCGTTTTGCTTCTTCCGTTTTTGCTGGATCTACATCGCTCACAAAAAGCTTGACATCATGTTCATGTAAGTGCCGACAAAGATTTTTACCGACGTTTCCTAAGCCTTGAACTGCAACTTTCATCCCATCAAGTCTTTTGCTCTGCCAACGAGATTCAACAGCGGCTTTAATTCCGAGAAAAACTCCTAGTGATGTTATGGGAGCAGGCCCACCAGATTTTTCTGATACCCCAACAACGTGTTTTGTTTCTTGACTGATTGTCCGCACATCGTCAGGAGTAATATTGACATCTTGTCCGGTGATAAAACGTCCATTCAGACTATCAACAAAACGTCCATAAGCTCTCAACAGATCATCTGTTTTATTTTCAGGATTAGCGATAATGACTGCCTTTCCCCCACCAGCCGGAATATTTGCACAGGCAGCTTTATAAGTCATTCCCCGACTGAGACGAAGCGCATCTTTTAAAGCTGCTTCTTCGTTGAGATAAGGCATCAGTCTTGTAGCTCCCATCGCTGGGCCTAAGCTCGTATCATGGATGGCAATAATTGCCTTAATTTCGGGGTTTTTACCATGACAAAATAGAACTTGTTCGTGACCCATTTCTCTAACAGTTTCAAATAGCAGCATCTTGACCTCTTGATATTGTTTGGGATTGGTTAGAGAAAGTAATGACCATTACAAAATGTAAAGATGTAGACACAAAAACACTGGCGAAGATTAAGATTAGATGAAGTTAAGAAAGACTTGGTACTTTGCGTAAAATCGTGGCGAATTGAAAGTGGAAATTTAAACGCAAAGGGATGCAGAGGTAAACGCAGAGGGACGCAGAGAATTTGCTACGAATTAGTAGAGTTAAGATTAGTTATTTCTGACTTTTCGTCCTTCTCTAAGGGGTGGCGGTTCGTACTTATTCGATTACCAACTTTCCAAATCAAACCATTGGAAATGAAACTTGCTTGGCTGCACTTTTTGCCGAGCTTGATTTCACTCCTTGTGCTGCCAAACTCTTATTACGTCCACCAGAAGGTGCTGGGCGATCGGCGTCAATCACTACATCGATTAGAAAAGGAACGCTTGATGCGATCGCTTGTTCTAATGCCGCTTCAATATCCGACTCTCTAACAACCACGATCGCTTCTGCTCCCATCCCACGAGCAATCATGGCGAAGTTTGTCGGTGGGAGTGTTGCATCTGCACCCTTTAATCCCAAGATTTTCATCCCTTGATGGCACATGTTGTAACGCGCATCGTTGAGTACAATCCAGATGGCGGGGATTTTGTATTTCACGGCTGTGCTGATTTCGTTATTCATCAGCATTGCTCCATCACCAACAATCCCTACAGCTTTGCTATTGTTCGCCAGCGCTGCACCCAACACTCCGGTGACGGCGTGACCCATTGCGCCGACTCCGGTGCTGACTCGGTAACGGTTTGCTTCGGCAAATTGGAGTAGATGGGTTGACCAAGTAAAGGAGTTACCACACTCCGCCATGACTATCGCATTGCTACCTTCAACAATGATCTTTTGAATTGCTGCCATCAATACTTCTGGCCGCACTGGATAGTCTACGTCTGATGCCGGTTCAATTGCTTTGTGTTCTGGACGAGGTAACGACAAAGTTGTGGAATGAGGAGCATCTGGTAATTGCTGCAACAACTCTTCCACAAAAGCTTTGATGTCAGACCGAACCCCGAAAGTTTCAACGTGTGGATATGCAACACCTGGTACTTCGGGATCAATATCTACATGGACAAAACCTCCTTTGGGAACCAGCGCCGAACTCCAGAAGGAAGTCGGTTCACCAAGACGGGTTCCTAATACAAGTGTGCGTAGTGGAGGTTGTTCTTCCATATAAGTTAAGACGGAAGCATGACCGCCTAAACCTGTGACACCCACAAATTGCGGATGATCTTCGGGGAAGATACCTTTACCACGAGGTGAGCAGATAACGGCGGCTCCGGTTTTTTCAGCGAGTTGGAGGATTTCGGCTGCTGCGTCACGCGCACCGAAACCAACCCAGATAGCAAAGGGGCCGGATGATAATAACTCTACCGATTTGGCGATCGCTTCTTTGGAAGCAGTCATCGGAAAGGGAGAAATATCTAGTTGAGGTAAGGCTATATCCTCAACTAAACTTGTCTGCACAGCGGTGGGAATGCTCAAATGGGCGACAAATCCGCCTGGTTGTGCCATAGCCAGGGCCAGTTTACGAAAAACCTGCGGTAATTGAGCCGCAGATTCAATTGTGATTGCATAGTTGAATAACGCTCCTGGGGTAAAAATTCCCCCACTGGGCAATGTATAAGTGCTGGTTTCTTGAATAGCCCAACGTCCACGCTGCGGTGCTGAGGTGCAAGCTGACAACAAAATTACCTTTGCACCTTCCCCACGAGCCGCAAATAATCCGGTCAGTGCGTTGGTGATCCCCGGCCCGGCTGTGGTAAAAACTACAGTGGGGCGATTATTGGCAAAATAAGCTTCGGTAGCTGCAAATGCTGCTCCGGCTTCATGGCGGAAGTTCAACACTTCTATATTGCTATTGGATAGCGCCCCCCAAAGGCTGGCCATTGCCCCACCGGCGACACCAAAAGCGTAGCCTACTCCCAAATTTTCTAACATCTGAGCGATCGCATCGGCAACTGAAAGCGTTGGG
The DNA here is from genome assembly GCF_048836525.1 of Nostoc sp. CALU 546. Classification (NCBI taxonomy): domain Bacteria; kingdom Bacillati; phylum Cyanobacteriota; class Cyanophyceae; order Nostocales; family Nostocaceae; genus Nostoc; species Nostoc sp. CALU 546. Next base: position 33,411 of record NZ_JAWJTF010000032.1, on the reverse strand, counting down.
GGTGTTTCGTCATTTAAAAAAGGCTGAATTCCCCCATTTTTCTCCGATTCATCAAGCTGACGGGAGTCAGATACAGATTCTACATATCTATTTGCTGGAAATTCCTTGTATGGTTCGGTAGTGATGAGAGGAGAGTTTGAACCAGTATAGTTTTGACTCATTAGTTTCACTTAATTACATAAAGTTACACAAAGGCTTTTCAGTTTACAATCACAGCGCTAGAAATCTAGAAATATCTAATACAAACAACTCTGTTGTTTCTTACAGCTATGACCTAACTTGGTCGCTAGTAGAAATGGTTGATCGCTGCTGATTGATGCTTGTGAGCGCGGTACCAAAAAATTTTTACCGAAAGCAGACAACAGTCGGGGTTGTGCTTCTTGTGACCAGAATAAGGCAGAGAAAGACTGTTGTGCAATCAAAAATCTTTTGATAGGGGTGTCAAATTTTTCGCTTCTGTGGTGATGAGTACAGTACAAAAGGTAGGTTTGCGGCGAAAAACTAAATCATGTAAGGGTGTATAAACTAGCAACTAACCTGAATTCAACCATGTCTCAGAATCTTTACAAAGCTTAATATAGCTAGCTTTAATCGCACCTATCTACTTGCTAAATTGCCTGGGGAGGTTCTTGACTTGTGATGCTTCTTATGATTAAAACCTAATCTGCAATGAAAAATCTTTTGATGTGGGTGTCAATTCTTTTGCTTTTATCGTGATTGCGACATCCCCAAATTAGTCACTCTGAAGATTGATCTTTTGCGTAGGTGTAGCCCACCGTAGGCATCGCATAAGCAGCACATTACTAAATTTACAATAGTAAATTTTTTGATTTGGTTGTCAATTCTTTTGCTTTAGAACTTACACAACTTTTTATCTGAATTAAAGCATGAGTTGAACTACACCAGTTTGGTGGTTTTCATATTGCCACCAAAAACTCTTTGAGTCAATTATTTGTAACGATAAATACATCGTTTTTTAACTTTTGATATTTCCTTAGAGAGACGAATAAACGTTGAGTATGCATTGTCTAAGAAGTATTTTTTATTGCTATTGAAACAAGTTATATACTTAGTATACTAATGCAGTGTTTCTTTATGACAAAACAAACACAACGCTATACGTAAAAATATACGTATATTTTTAATACAAATGTACTTCTTCCGACAGATGACTAAGCATATTCTTCTATAGTTAAATCCCTGAAAGAGTAAGTTAAGATAAATTAAGAAAATAAATTGATGAGTGAAATTTGTTCATTTCAGCCAAGCACTGCAAATTCATTTATGTTGAAAATAAAACGACTTTACAGTATTACAGCACCGTGGGAATCTACCTACTATCTCAACTAACCAGACAAGTTGCTTAGAGCAACTGGTTAAAGATAGGCAAACTTCCCCCGTGTTGTACTAGTAGTTCGCCAAAGTCCTTGGCGAGCGAAAAATTAAAGGATAATTTCTTATCCTTTAACTTTTCCCCAGTCCAAATGCAGTAATTCTAGGTTGATAAACTACTAATTACCTCTGTAGAGGGCTAGTTTAAATTTAAAATATCTTTCCTACTGATAGATTAAGAGTTTTGACCTCTTAATCTATCAGATTTCTTGACTAATCTAGATTTGATTTGTCTAGGTTTTGTGCTGCTATAAAAAGTTGCTTAAGTCCAAAATAAAATTTTTAGCATTTTAGTTTTTTTAGGAAAATTTGATTTAACAATTTGCATTTTGTTGGTATGATAAGTTTTGTTAAGGCAATTAGTAAGATTTTTTAATTTACTAACTAATTTTATTTTCTAACAGCCGAAGAGTGCACCAAAGATTTTAGTAAGTTATGACTATTAACTCATTAATGGCTACAGTGCTGATTGATTACCAGGAGGAAGTAGGAATATGAATTCTGGCGAATATACACTAGCTAGATCAAACAATCAATGGGCACTACAACCTGAAGTAGAAATGAAGTTTGCTCACTTCCTAATAAATCACTCTGTAGATGCTGCCTTCTGTTTAGGAGCAAACGCGCAGTTTCTTTACGTCAACGATGCCACTTGTCTGATGACTGGGTATTCCCGTGAGGAATTACTTTCCATGAGGCTGCATGATATAGATGTAGACTTTTCTCTGCACAATTGGTCAGATATTTGCTCACAGGGTTCTCTTACCTTTAAATCTCGCTATCGGACAAAAGGGGGCCGGATATTTTTAGTAGAAATATCCATGAGCTATGTAAAACAACAAGATATGGAATTTGGCTGTGCTTTTGCTCGTGAGAAAAATGACGAAATAGTAGAACTGAGCGTGCAAAAGTGGACTGATGAATTAAGGGATGCCAAAGACAATTTGCAACAGGAATTTTCTCAACTCAAAGCAAAAGAAGTAGAACTAGAAGCATCTCTTTCGTTACTTCGTTCTACTCTCGAATCTACTGCCATTGGTATTGTTGCAGTTAATTTTGAGGGAGATATTCTGAGCTTGAATCAGAGATTTGTAGAGATGTGGCAGATTCCAGAGTCTCTAATACTATCTAAGAAATGCCCTCGATGCAAAGCCTTTTTTGAGAATAAACTTAAAGATCCACAAGCTTTTAGTCGGCTGATTTGGGAAGTATCTAGCCAATCTGATTTCGAGAGCTACGACATTCTAGAGTTGAAAGATGGAAGAGTTTTTGCACACTATTCTAAACCTCAGTTGCTTGAGGGCAAAATTATTGGGAGAGTGTGGAGTATTTGGGATATTACTGAATCGAAACAGACTGAAGAAGCATTACGATTAAACGCAACTAGATTTCGGACTTTAGCAGAAACAACAGATACTAGCACTTTTCTGATTCAAGGCACGCGACTTTGCTATATAAATCCGGCAGTAGAGCAACTCACTGGCTATACAAAAGAGGAACTGCTAACAGGTTTTGATCTTCGCCGACTGATTAAGAGCAAAAAAAGCAGGCAGATACGTAAGCAGAGTGAAGCAGGTAATTTTGAATACCAGGAAATGAGTATTCTGACAAAAAACGGCACAGAGCGCTGGCTAGCCTGCGCGGTTGCCAAGCTTGATGGAGGGCTAGATTTTGGTGGAAAACCAGTAGAAATGATTGCAGGCATCGATATTACTGATTATAAATATGCAGAATTAGGTCTTAACCAAGCTTTAGAACAAGCCAAACAACTTAGCGAACTTAGAGCGCGTTTCCTTTCTACGGTTTGCCATCAATTCCGAACTCCACTGAATATTGTTTCATTTTCTAATAGTTTATTAAAGGAAGAAGTAGATAAACGTACACAAAAGAAAATCCAACCACTACTAGATCATATTCAAAAAGCCACTGAACAACTGAGCTTGATGTTGGATGATATTTTGTTCTTCTCTAAAGCAGAAGCAGAAAAATTAAACTTTGAACCAAAACCTGTTGACTTAGTTCAGTTTTGTGATGATTTGGTTGCACAAATGCAGATGACTGTTAACCAAAATCCAATCATTTGCATAAGTCCAGATAACTCTCTAACAGCCAATATAGATAAAAAGTTGTTAGAGCCTATTTTGAAGAATTTGCTCGATAATGCCATCAAGTATTCTTCCTCGAAAATGGCAATTGAATTGAAATTTTATTGTCAAAACGAAAAATTAGTTTTTCAGGTAAAGGATATGGGTATCGGTATTTCAGCAATAGATCAACAACGAATATTTGAACCATTTTATCGTGGTAGTAATATTGATCATATACCTGGTACTGGACTAGGGCTATCGATTCTTAAAACTCTTGTAGATTTACATCACGGTCAAGTCTTTGTGGAAAGTGAAGTTGGTGTTGGGACTACGTTTACTGTGATGCTGCCATTAATGAAATTAGCAACTGGTTACGAGTTATGAGTGTTGAAATGAAGATAGTTGTTAATTGACAACTTAACAATCATAACTCTCGGAACGAGATAGTTCATTTCATCTCTATTTAGATACCCACTAAAGGGTCTAGTAATCAGCTTTTGTAAAAAGTTATGGTAATAAAAAATGATGTACGAATCGTCAAAGAAAATTCTCGTCATTGAAGATGATACCGTTACCCGCGATCTTTATTTAAAGGGTCTTGAGGCTAAAGGTTTTGATATGATAGGTGCTGATAACGGTCGTGTTGGTATCCAACATGCACAAAAGAGTACACCCGACTTAGTGATTTGCGATATCACAATGCCTGATATGGATGGTTATAGCGTTTTAACTACGCTACGCCAAGATCCTGTTACAGCAATTATTCCTTTCATTTTTCTAACTGGTAGTAGTACCAGATCAGATGTTCGCAAAGCTATGGAATTGGGAGCAGATGACTATCTTACCAAACCCTCGACACTAGAAGAACTGCTCAGAGCGATCGCTATTCGCTTGGAAAAGCAAGCTAATCTGCAATACTGGTGTGCAATGAAATTCGAGAAAGCTCCAAAATCAGTATTTACAGATGATACTACAGCGATCGCTGGAGGTGTTGCTGTAGCCTCTGATCAAGAAGCCCCTGATAGAGAAGCCAACATTCCTTCTAAGTCAATCTTTCCCTCCATTCCCCAATTAAAAGAGGTTTTTGACTTTATCGAAGCCCATTATCATCAAGGAATTACTTTATGTGATGTCGCTCTTGCTGTTGGTTACTCACCTGCTTACTTAACGAACCGAGTCGCACGGCAGACAGGAGAGACTGTAAACTGCTGGATTGTCAAACGCCGAATGGCGGGAGCGCGTTTTTTACTCCAAAATAATAATCAGACAGTCGAGAAGATAGCGAAAGCATTGGGCTATCAAGATGTGTCTCATTTCTCCCGTCAATTTCGCCAACATCACGGTTTACCTCCCCAAGCTTGGCGCAAACAGCATCAGCTTGTATTGCAAGAACAGGTGCAACTCTGGTGAAAGTAGATTTACAAAAAAGGCAGAAGGCAGGAGGCAGGAGGCAGGAGGCAGGAGGGA
>NZ_JAWJTF010000032.1:22429-28389 GCF_048836525.1 Nostoc sp. CALU 546 | reverse complement strand
CAGGAGGCAGAAGGCAGGAGGCAGAAGGCAGGAGGCAGGAGGCAGGAGGCAGAAGGCAGGAGGCAGGAAGAAAGAAGTATTAATAAAAACTTTAGTTGTAGGTTTATAGCCGCACTAGTGTAAAAAATTTGTGTCGATAGCGCAGCGTAAAGCCATTGGCATGGCTTCTCTACGAGACGCTACTGCGAACGCTTAGAGCAAGTCATTGAGCGTCGCGGAAAGTTCCCCCTACTCCCTACTCCCTACTCCCTACTCCCTCCCTTTCAAGGGTAGGTATTTAAAAATCAGGCAGTAGAGAGGGTGATTTGAGAGACATGGAGTTGTGGAGTCAAGGAAGGCCAAGGTTCAGGGAAAAAGCTACCTTGAGGTAGGGGAAGACGATTAAGAACGGCAGCCTTAATCACTAAAAATCCACGACGGAAACATGAGAGACAACGATGGAAGACACTATTTTTCAAATTGCGTCGTGCAACGTGGGTTTGTGGTAATTCGTCTAAACTACTAATAGGCAAATTGGCATCAATAGCACCTCCAACACTAACCTGCCATAAAGTAGCGATTGCGATCGCTAACCAATGTCTCTCGGCTCGTTTGGTATCTGTCATTTTAGTTTGATGCCAAGCAAAACCACCTCTTTTACCGTCTTTAAATAGACATTCAATCCAAGAGCGCATCGAATACCAACAAGCATCCGCAACTTCGGGTTGTAAATCGGTGAGAATTAACCAAGGTTCGGCATAGCCCTCGTCATGACGGGCTAACAATGTACATTCAATCGGGTTACTTTTGAAACAAGTTACCAATGACTCAAATGACTGACCAACTTCTCGAACAAGAGTATTTAGAGGTAGCCAAGAAACAGTACCTTTAATTTGAAACTGCCCCTGAAGGTTAATCCGCATAAAAGGATGCCAACCACAGTTCAAGATTTGTTGATACAACCACTCAGCATAAAGCCCTCTATCTGTGGTGACAATTACAAACCAATCTGGTGGTACAGTTTTGTCTATATGGCGAAATAATTCTTCCCAGTGAGGTTTCCAACTTCCAGGAATGGTAGCTTCAACTATTTTCCAGGCAATTGGAATTCCACAGCCACGGTAAACAATGCTAATTGCTAATACAGTAAAGCGATCGCTTAAAGTTGAAGCATCTGCTGCCAATGCTAGACGTTTTTCACCTTTAGGCCAAAGACTTAGAATCCAAGATAGTAGTGGACTAAAACAAGATGTCACATCCAATGAAGTTCGACCAGTTTTTGTTTTATCTTCTGCGTCTCGATACCATTCCCGCAGTTGCTGACGTATAGTATTCTCCTTTTTACCCAGTAGTTCTGCTAAAAATACTGAAACCGTTGTCAGTCCACTTGATTGGGTCATTACTATCCCAAAAGTCCACATTGCCAGTACAACAGCTTGAGGTTTTGTGAGATTTGGCATTTTTTCAATTACTTTTCTAGTCCATTCTCTTAATTCCTCGCTTTTTCCTACTTGCATTCACCCTCCTGCACCCGTAGTAATTCTGCTGATAAAAGCTAGATAGTATTTTACCTGCAAAAATACGCCTTTATTAAATACCTACCCTTGAAAGCTACTCCCTCCTCCCTGCCTTCTTCATACAAATAGTTGCGTAAACTCATATATTAAATCCACCCTGCCCTTGCGTAAAATGGCTGGATCTAATCTTTCTGTAGTATTGCAAGTCATCAAGACAACTAACCGTTGCTGCATCTGAATACCAGAGTCATCAATTACACTCTGATACAAAGTGCCATCCAGCAAACTCAGAATGTGTTCGGTTTTGTTATTGTATTGCGCCACCTCAGAAGCACGATTTTGCGCTAGATTATCAGCTTCGTTAATAACGATACAAATACGCTCTATGTAAGTCGGTGGGACAAAGTTAGCGATCGCATCATGATCTAAAATAAAGATTACATACCCCAAAGGTACAAGAATTTCTTTTGCAACTGCCTGTGTCCAGACTGTTTTACCAGTACCCGGTTTCCCATGTACAACAACCGCTAACTGATTTTGATTCAGAATCGCTTGCTGTACAGAATCAGTAAAGTTTTGTATATCTGCGGGAAATGTCCGAATGGAAAATTGACTATGAACCTTACCTACACGACTTTGATATCCACTCAGCATCACGGCTAAGTCGTAAGTCGCTTTGTTAATCAGTGGCGCAAGGTTTTTTGCCATTAAACTATATTGTCGTCGCCCGCGATCGTAGGGGTCAATTTGCAACCAAACGTCATACTTCGACCAGTAAGCATAAACAGTATTGATAACATCTAAGCGTTCCCAGCTGACAAATCTATCTATAGGAAAATAAAAATCTCTTTCTGAGTAATACTGCGTAATAATGTCAGGATTACCCAACACACCTAAAACTCGCAGTACAGTAATTTCTTGCAGTCGGTTAAGAACATAATCAATGGGAATGCTACTACGACTCACAAATTGGAGAATGGGTGTTTCCGTACTCAAAACATCTTTGTAGCGATGATCAGGTGATTGAGGATCTGGCGTGATGTAATTCCAAAACTTTTCAACTTCGTAGCGGGTATTATCAGATACAATATTTAATAAATTAGCCCACCAAGCATAATTATTTCGTCCCAAAATATCAGCAACATTACTCGCTAAATTCAAACTTTTTTGAGTTAACTCGCGGGAGTCACTGTGCAATAGTTGCCATAAAAACCCCCAGTCTAATTCTCGGTTAAACGGTCGCCAACCGCTAGCAAGCAAGCTTTGTCGGGTATTATTTGTAGGAGTGCCTTCATTGCTTCTAAAATAGTCAAAATCCATATTTATTAGTTATGCAGCGTTAATCGAATTATTTGGTATTAAGTAGGAGATTTTGAAAAATTTTTCTCGTAATATTAACTAATTGCGTACAAATATAGGACTCATATAGGACTCATATTTGATTTTTGAACAAAACTCAGTACACCTTTATTCCTTCTTCCCAGTCCCCAGTCCCCAATCCCCAATCCCCAGTCCCTTACCTCTACGAGTGATTCTCCAAATCAAAGCGGATTCCTATATTTGATTTGGTGAAAAAACTCAGTACAACTAAGAAGCCTTCTTGACTGTAGCGCCTGCCTACGCAAATTAGTTCAGAAATCAAAGCGGATTCCTATAGTAATTTTATTTTCACCGTGCTGTATTGGCTAGGAAGTTTTTTTAATTTAACTCATCCTGCCTGTACTATACAGTACTACATGAAGATTACTTATGTCAACTTTTTTGACAAAGCAACTGGTAAATGGGGGGCTTACTTTTAGCTATTGATATATCTATGCTACTTATCCATCTCTAGATGAAAACTAATACCATGTCCGTGGAATTGCCCTCAAGATAAAGCACTTAACCCCATTTTTAGCTGATGCCAAAGTTTCTCTCCCTAATCTTGGCTCATAATAAGCGGTTCTAACCGTATTTTCAGGGCTAGAACTGCTATTCATAAAGCCAGTTGCGTAAGTCCTGATAGTATCAGTTTGAGTAATTACAAATTTTTACCATTCTTTCTGACAATAGTTGTGGTTTTAGCGATCGCAGCCTGTAACAACAACCCACCTATGGGAACTCACAAGTCAACGCTTGCACGAACGCCTATAGAAACAAAAACCGTTAGCAATAATTTAGGTAAAGTTGAAGTTCCCCTAAAACCGCAGCGAGTTATTGTGCTAGAAGAAAATGTCGCCCTTTCAAATCAATATACTCACAACATATAAAAATAAAATAATACAAATGACTATTGTTACTAAAAATAAAAAATTATTATTAAAAATTTTACCTAATACAGTAGGTTTACTTTTTTTAATTTTCTTCTTCTTCTTTCTTCCCCCTACCATGCCTTGTCTCAAACGATTGTGGGGTTCATCTCGTCTGGATATTAAATGTTTTGGGATTTCCTCTTTCTCTTGACTTGCACGTTCAATATTTCTAGGAATTATAGGCAAAGAAAGATTTATTTTATTCTGATATTGACCGTAACCCTGAGAATTATTATTTGGTCTTTGTGCTACATTACTACGCTCCATTAACTGAATAACTTGTTGCAAATATGCGTTCTTTGTAAATTCAAACCACTCCCTATAAACATTAAATGACTTACAAGCTTGATGAATTTCTTTCTCTACTTTGTAAACGTCAGCAACAAACACATAATGAATGAGTTTCAATGGGTAGGGACTTTGACGGCTATTCAGTTCTTTTAATCTATCCTCTGGTGTTCGTGGTGCTACAGTTAGCCCTATTTTGTATCTATATGTACCCACACTATGAATTAAATAAATGTACCCTGGTTTCATTCTTGTATCTCTGTTTGTAGTTCTTCTGTAAGGATTCAGGTGGCAGAGTATTGACAAAGGGGACACTTGAGGGAGAGTATCACAAATATGAACCAAAACTTGCCTCAAGATTTAGACCGAGAAAGCTTGAACCAGTTATTACGCATAATAAACTGGTAGAGGTAATTATTGAGCAAAGCAAGGCGATACGTGACTTACAGAAAACAATCTTAGAACTACAGCAAGAAATAGAACGTTTAAAAGTCAGCCGAGATTTGGATAGTTCTACCTCCTCGAAGCCACCATCTGGTGATATTCTGAAAAAGAGCAAAAACAAAAAAGCATCGCTGGATGGAGAATCAAATCATCCCAAAAGAAAATCAGGCGGGCAACCAGGGCATCAGGGAAAAACGCGTAAGGGTTTTGGCAGAGTAGATCGTTATGAAATATGAAATCTTACGCCCTTTGGATTGTGTTTACTGTGGTCAACGAAAATCGGCGGGAATCCCATCCCAACGAGAGGGGTGGGAGGAATAGCCGCCCGTCTTCAAAGTCATTAGTTATTAGTTATTAGTCATTGGTGCTAATGACTAATAACTAATAACTCGAAATCCCCCGGCTTCAAGCCGGGGGATGAGTTAAAAAGCATTTGCTCACACGGCAATAAAAGTAGAAAAACACTCTGTAGCACAATTAGTAGAACGTCCCATTGAAATAGTGGAGTATCAACGCTATACGTCAATACAGTTCAGATAAACCCAAAACACTTGTAGAGACGGCAATTCATCGTCATCGCGTCTTCAAAGACAAATTATCTACACCACTAACTTTAACTGAATAGACATTTAACGCCTATCTTGCTGCATTCCACTCTTAATTCAGGCTCGTCAATGGATATGTTTGTCCTGGATCTGTATAGGACTCAACGAAGAAATGGCACTAAGAAAAGCCCAAAAGCTTGTGTCGTCTCGTTCCCAGCCTGGAGGCTCGGAATGTATTTAAAAGAGGCTCTGCCTCAATTCAAGCTACTGGAGGCGGAGCCTCCCAGAATGGATTCCCAGCCTGGAGGCTTGTTCCAGTCAGAACAAGGGCTGTATCTTTTCTTAGTGCCATTCGACTCAACGAAGAAGTGCTATTTTTATTAAAAATATGAAATAATACCCCTTTAGAATATTTCTAAAGGGGATTTTTAAACAACAACAAAAACTATGAAAAAAGAACTCTGCAACCAATATTGATAGGTAATAATTTGTTGCAATTGTAGGTCTTTTTATCTATATACATAGCGAGCCGGTATCCACTGGCGACCACGATTTGTTTGCACCCAACGTCCAGGAACTAATATCCTCCTTCTCACTTGAGCAGGAGTATAAACTCTAACTGGCGCTGGTCTTTTGATTATTCTAACTGGAACCGGTCGCCTAACTGGCCGTCTGACCTGAGCATCAGCTTGGGAAGGAATAAAGGTAACAGCAATTGGTAAAATCAGCGCTAAACTAGCAAGCACTCTTTTAATATTCATTCGCAAACTTTCCTTCTATGATATAGACATCAAAGTAATTAATATCTCGCGAAATATTAATCGCCTTGACAAATAAATGATAGAACTACAAGGATATATACACTAGTGAAAAAGGTAATTACTTAAACCGTGACT
>NZ_JAWJTF010000032.1:9031-22405 GCF_048836525.1 Nostoc sp. CALU 546 | reverse complement strand
AGTTGTACTGAGTTTTTTTAGAAATCAAATATGAGTCCTATAGGTGAAGAAGAATTCATAATTAAGAATCAATCACAGAACTTACGCAAAAATCGCTTTTGATATTTGTGGCAGTGCCCACTTGATCTCATGTCCAGCTAATTAGTTATCATTCCCGAATCAGATATGTAGAAAGCCCAACAACCCCTCTTCTCTGCGGTCTTAATGATAAGTCTTTAACCGGGCGCGATATTAGGTGATTGCAACTCAACTTTGCCACCTGAAAAAAGGGACGGGCAAAATACCCATCCCAGAAAATTCACTTTTATTCAATTGATAGCAAAACTTTTATTGCACTGCGGTGGGAAAAGCACCAGGTTGCACAGCTACATTAATATTCTGCCCATTGCGACGTAATTCCATACGTAAATCGCCTCCGACTTGGCTATTTTCTACTGCTTTTTGGACACTACTGGCATCTGTGACTACTTGTCCGCCAAGCTTTTGGATTACATCACCAGCACGTATTCCTGCTTTAGCGGCTGGCGAATTTGGTACAACTTTCACAACTAATACACCTTTATCTTCATTCACATTCAAACCGCTGTTGGGATCTGAGTTGATATTTTGTTTTAGTTGAGGCGTTAACCCCATCATCTGAATTCCCAGATAAGGATGTTCTACTTTGCCTGTAGCTATAAGTTGATTAGAAATGCGTTGTACTGTGTTGATGGGAATAGCAAAGCCTAATCCTTGTGCCCCTTGGATTATAGCTGTATTCATGGCAATTACCTCGCCACGGGAATTTAGCAGAGGGCCACCGGAGTTACCAGGATTAATCGCTGCATCAGTTTGAATATACTCTACTCGCTTATCGGCAGCACCGATTAGATTGCTACTGCGTCCAGTAGCACTGATGATTCCGGTAGTTACTGTATTATCTAGTCCAAGGGGGTTGCCGATCGCGATCGCCCATTCTCCTGGTTGCAGTTGATCTGAGTTCCCTAAAGCCACTGAAGGTAGATTCTCTGCCTGAATCTTGACAACAGCGACATCGGTTAATTCATCTTTTCCTAACACCTTACCTTCCAAGGTGCGCCCGTCTTTGAGTGTTACTGTCACTGTATCAGCACCATCTATGACATGGGCGTTAGTGAGAATCCGACCATCGGAACTGATGAGAAAACCTGAACCAGTACCCCGTTGTACCCTTTCTCCTGATTGTGGCAGTTGGGAACCAAAAAAGCGGCGAAAGAACGGATCGTTGAATTCATCTGGTATCCGACTTCTTACGGTTCGGGAAGAGTTAATCCGCACGACTGCTGGCCCGACCTTCTGCACCACCTGTGTCACAAAATTAGGATCTGTGGCGGCTGGTAATGGCGGAGCGGCATTGACTCGACTAACTGCCAAGTTAGATGCACTCTCAGACATCTGCCTAGAATGTCCAGCCATATAACCACCTGCTAATGTCATACCTGATCCCAGCAGCACCAGCGATAGAGAGGCGGCAGCCTTTTTCCAGGGCGCTCGATTTTGGTATTTGGTGTCAACAGTGTTTGATAAAATGCTATTTGATGGGTTTTCTCCATCACGAGATTGGTTTTGCATTGCTGTCTGGAAAGATATTTTAGATATATTACTAATGTAGATATTATTTATGACAGTTTTGTTGCGGAGGTATTGCGTTGTTGTGAAAGATTTGGTATTTTAACCATCGCATCCCGCTTTAAATGAATTTTATCTATAGGACTCCTATTTAATTTCTGAACAAGACTCAGTACGGATCTATGCTTTCTTTCCTATTCCCTATTCCCTATTCCCTATTCCCTACCCACACAAGTAAATTCAAGAATCAAAGCGGATTCCTATATATGGAATATAGTCATTCGTAAGGGCGCACATCTGTGTACTCCGATTGCGTGTTCCATCCATGTCTGAAGGAATAAAATGGCACAGGGTAAAATCTTACTTAAGCCTGGTACTTTATGGACAAGTGTCAAAGAGCAGACGGAATATGCTTTACAATGTGGAGCGTTGCTGTCGATACCAACGGAATTTGAGTTTGTCGAACAGGATAATGTCCGCTTTTTAGTGCGGATTTTGTCTAACTTGAATCGCAAAAAAGCAGCCGATGAAAAACAGAAAAAACAATCTGCTACATCTGGTCAAGAGTTTAATCCTTTCTTGCCCTACGAAGAGGATTTATTTGTAGCGGATATTTCTGATACCCATGTATGTATTTTAAATAAATTCAATGTTGTTGATTATCACCTGCTAATCATCACCCGTGATTTTGAGGAACAGGAAAGTTTGCTCACCCTGGAAGATTTTACGGCTATGTGGGCATGTCTAGCTGATTTCGATGGTTTAGCATTTTACAATAGTGGCAAAACGGCAGGTGCTAGTCAGCGACACAAGCATTTACAGTTAGTTCCTCTACCATTTGCATCTTCAGTCCCGCAAATTCCTATTGAACCTCTGTTGAAGGCAGCACGATTTCAGGACTTAAGCGCAACTTTACCAGGGCTTCCTTTTATACACGCTTTCGCACCGCTAGATCCCGATTGGGTGCGAGGGGGTCAAGCAACACTGGAAGTTTATCGCACTTTGCTAGATGCCGTGGGTTTAGATGCAAAGCAATTGGGTGCTTACAATCTGCTGGCGACACGAGAATGGATGTTGATCGTACCGCGATCGCAGGAGCATTTTCACTCCATCTCTGTGAATTCATTAGGATTCGCTGGTGCTTTGCTAGTGCGAAATGCCGCAGAAATGGAGCTTCTCAAAGCTGAAGGGCCGATGACTATCCTCAAGAATGTTGCTATATCCTAATTAAATTAGTGCGATATCTACGACGGATTACGCCTACACAGGTAATAAAACTTGAGAATTACCATTGCTCCTTATACCAATTCAATTAATGATTGCAACACATCCTTGGGTAAAGACGCGATGAATCGCGTCTCTACAAATGGTCTATTTGTCGCATTCTTTTTTTTAATTGGTATTACTTCCTGTAGAATATCCTCTAGTTGACGGCTGTTAATTTTCTCTCTAAGTCAAATAAGAAGCCGTGGATATACTCTTCAGTCCATTCTGCACCATAGAAGCGTTTAAACATCCCTCGTGCTGGGTCTTTTTCAGCCCGATATCGTAGGTATCGCAGTTGGGCTTGCTCAATGGCTGCTAAATTTTGGGAATCTGTTACAACTTCTGCCTGTTCTACAAAATCTAGATAAGCTTTCAAATAGTCTTTAAAAGCGGCAAACACCTGAGTTTCTACTACAGCCGTTTCTTGGGGACGAGTCCACAGAAAAGCGGGAGAGAAAAAGGGCCGTGCTTCTTCTGGAAAATCTCCTCCCCAAGATAGATGCTGTTGATGGGAGTGGAAAATGGGCAGAATTGGTTCAGTATATTTTGCTTGATACGCTGGATCGTCTCGAAATAGGGGCTGCATATCCAAAGCAATTAGATGTCCTCCGGGCAATGTCACCAAATCTGCCCCAAAAAAGGGTAAATCGTAGTTGAGACGGGGAAAAATCACAAAATTCAGCACTTGCAGCGAATTGCCACCCTGTACGTGAGCTGCGCGAATTTGCCGCAATTTTGAAGTTTGAAAGGCATAACTGGTGGTGACAACCTCTTCCTGATTCTTTCCCTTGCCCACAACAGCACTCTTGGACTCAAACCCAGTGGGGATAGGATAGGGCTGTAAATCCAAGCGCGATCGCATATAGGCGATCGCATAATCGAGAAATGGCTGATAGAGTGTCACGTCGCTTCGCTCCGAATTAAAAATTAAAAATTAAAAATTAAAAAACTTCTGCCTCCTGCCTCCTGCCCCCTGCCTCCTGCCTTCTGCCTTCATCTTTTGCCCGCACCAACTGCTAGGGGAACAGCATCTTCAAATAAGAATTCATGGAGAAAACGCTCTGCCCATTCATGTCCAAAGTAGCTGCTAAACAAACCAGATGCGGGATCGCGGTCTGCACTATATTGGTCATAATCTTTTTGAGCTTTGACAATCCGCTGGATATCTTCAGGATCTTGGAGCGGTTTTGCATCTGCTAACATTTGCCAATACAAGTTTAAATAATCCTGAAAAGCTTCAAAGACTCGCGTTGCTACTGTTTCAGGGTCGGTTTTGGCAAACAATAGGTATTTAGAAAAATACTGGTTGGCATCGTAAAACTTCATTTCTAAGTTTTGCGCCAAATCCGGGTATTTATCGTGGAGAGATTTCAGCGGAACTATATATTTTTTTTGATAATCTTCATCCTGAAATAATGGCTGAAAATCAAGCACAATCAGGTTTTTGACTTTACCAAAGGATAAAAAATCAATCCCTAACAGAGGTAGGTCGTAGTGATGACTAGGATAAACCACGCTGTTAAAAATTTGGGCACTCTCCCCGGCATCAATGTAGGTATAGCGAATTTTCCGCAACTCTTGACATTGGTGACACCAACTACGAATAGTTGCTGGGTTTCTGCCGCGATCGCTAACTTTGAATTCCAAACCAGGGGGAATGACCCTACTTTGTAAATCAAACCGCTGAAATAGCTCTTTTTCTAAAAATTCCAGGAAAGGCTTATACATGGAGCATGATTTGTTAACCCTTGCATGAAAATAAGTTATGGCGATCGTGCACGTCTCATTTATGAGAAACAAAGCAACATTCCTTAATAGGGCATTGGGCATTGGGCATTGGGCATTGGTCATTTGTCATTGGTCATTGGTCATTGGTCATTGGGTATTGTAGATTACTCTTCCCATTCCCCATTCCCCATTCCCCATTCCCCAATTCCCACTAACGCCTAGCATGATTCTGACTGATCATTTGCTCCAGCAGTTCTTGGGAAACACAGCGACGCTCAGAACAATAAGTCATTAAGTTGACTCCGTTCATCATTCGCACGGTACTGACTCTGACACGAAAATCATCTGTAACAAACCAACAACGTTCCTGACCTTGATTATTGTCATAGTCAGTATCAATCGTCAGCACTCCATCATCGGCAAATCGATACCGACTCACAACCGGAATGCTCTCAACATAACCTTGGTTGCGGATCAGTTTTCCAGAACGTCTCGTTTCGTCGGGAACATCAACCAAAATGGCAGCATTATCAGTATTCGGTAGCCTGGTATCTAGATTCGCTTGCCATGAAAAACTCGCACCGCCTGTTGCTTTAGTAGGATCTATCCCTTGGGCTGTACAAACTTCCTGGACTTTTGGATCATCCTTTTCCATGACTTTAATGATCAAATTCGACTCTCCCGACTCATCCGCCGCCGAGTCAAAATGATGAACGGAGCGTTCCGTAAACCATGTTCCCTCACTTTTGCGGAAGAAGTCGAGCATTGTCAAGGGCGGTATTAAATCCATCTGTTTTGAAACCTCGTTTTATCAAACTTTTGGTGTTATTGAATACTGAGTTATGAGATGAAGTCCCCATTTCGCTAAAGTGTAGGATAACTCCAAAAGTTATATTTTAATCAGCTGATGACAAATACTGAAATTCAACTTATTACTAGCGATGCCTACGGCAACGGCTTTGCCGAACGCCCCAGTCCAACTCCAGAAATCTTAACAGCCCTGAAAAAAGGAATCCCTGTGGATGGGGTCGATTTGTACCAATTCAATCTAAGGGAAGTCGATTTACGACAAGCTAATTTGAGCAAAGCCAAGCTATTAGGAGCCGACCTCAGTGAGTTGGTCTTGAGTAATGCCGATTTGAGTCGGGCTGATTTGCGAGGCGCGAATCTGCGAGGAGCCGATTTGAGTGGGGCGAATTTGCAGGGAGCCTATTTAAACCGTGCTAACCTCCAACAAGCTAATCTCAGTGGTGCAAATTTGGAGGGAGCTAAACTCCAAGTAGCGCGTTATGATTCACAAACGAAATGGCCCCAAGAATATAACTACAAAGCGTCGGGAGCGGTAGGGCCGGGTGCTAATCTCAATGGTGCTTTTCTGAATACAGCTTCTTTACGAAATGCAGATTTACAAGGCGCGAATCTGCGTGGAGCCTACTTGAGTGGCGCTGATTTGACTGGAGCCAATTTGCAAGGTGCGGCTTTGAGTGGCGCTGACCTGACAAAAGCTTATTTGACAGGGGCTTGTTTGCGGAATGCTCGATTGACTGGAGCCGATTTGCGGGATACTGACCTGCGAGCAGCTGACTTCAGTGATGCAGAGATGGAGCATCTTCAAAGTATTGCTGGGGCAGATTTTACTCTTGCTCAAGGACTCACAGAAGCAACTAAAGCTATGCTTTCCAGCCGTCCATATTCAGAACTCGACGTTTGGAACGCCTACACCCGCACAACAACTCGTGAGAGTTTGAGTGCTTAACCGTACCAATTGTTAGATTTGAGCTTTTATATGATGTCCGTCAAATCACTCATAATCAACAGTTTGTAGTGAGGACTCAAGTCGAATGGCACTAAGAAAAACCCAAAAGCTTGTGTCGTCTCGTTCCCAGCCTGGAGGCTGGGAATGTATTTAAAAGAGGCTCTGCCTCAATTCAAGCTACTGGAGGCGGAGCCTCCCAGAATGGATTCCCAGCCTCCAGGCTGGGAACCAGTCAGAACAAAGGCTGTATCTTTTCTTAGTGCCATTCGACTTTAGTCCCCAAAGGCAGGACTAAAGTCCTTACTACGAACATTTTTTATTAAGTTTGATTAAACGGACATCATATTAGGTGCAAAGCGTATTAAAAAGTGCAACCAAAAATTCAAAATTCTTTGACCAGTTGTTTTGTAGTGAGTTCACAACGGCTTCCAGTTCTTTTTCAGGAGCGCTAAAAATGTCGCGTATCCTTCGGAAAAACCCGGCGGATCTGGTAGAAAATATTGGGGAAATTCTTTATACGATCGCCAAGGTTCTGAAGCATTATGCCGCAAATGTAAGGCACATTCTGAGGAACCTGGTAGTCGCCAAGTCATTTGACCAGTTGGTGTATCAGTCACAAATGCCTCCTCATCTTGAAAAAGTTGATCTTTTCTTCCAGATTTTGGCAGATTAACCGGATATTTTTGTCAAATTTAAGGTAAAATAATACATTTACGATTACTGAAATAAGTTTTATAAAGAAGAATTCAGAACTCAGGAATCAGAATTCAGCATCAATTCTGTATGACTGTTGGACAAATTTATGGCTAGAGTATTCAGAATTCTGTATTCTGACTCATTTTGATCACAAAAATATTCTGAACAAAGTCACACTGCTATTGTGGCAACAAGTCTTCTAAAGCTGCTCCGACGACTCGGTGATCCTCATCCTGTCTGAGTTGGTTCAGGGCTGCTTTGGCTTCCGGCTCATCAAAGCGTTTGAGGGCATAGCTAACTCGCACCCGCATCCGCCAAGATTCATCATTCACCAATGTTAGTATTTGGGATAATGCCGCAGTATGTTGGCTAGAATCAGCTAGTAAGCCGAGTCCATCAACAGAGGATTCCTGAACTGTGAAATCTTCATCTTTTAAACCCTGAACGCAGATATCAAATAGTTCTTCAGGACAATCCATTTCAGCGATCGCAGCTAAAATACTTCGCCGCACTAACCAATGGTCATCCTGATAAAATGCTAGAACTAGATGAGAAACTGCGACTCTACCAAATAGCGACAAAGAATTTGCCGCCTCAGCCCGCACGTTGGGGGTATCGTCAAATTTCATAATTTGCATCAAAGCCGCAAAAGATTCCGCTGATTGTTGATTACCCAAACCCCTGGCGACAAAAGAACGCACCAAAAATTCTGAGTCATGAAGTTTACTCGTGAGCAGAGGAACTGCAACTTCTGATTCATAATCATCGAGAGCCGCGATCGCCTTCAAACGATAGTGAAAATCTGGGTTTTTCAGTTCAGTTTGGATTTTTTGGATTTCCATAGGTGCATTTGGTACAGCTATTCTTACTTTATTTTACAGATGTCATCAAATGGCGATCGCATGATCAGAAGATTGAATCAAGGGCATTGGGCATAGGTTATTCTCCTTGTTCCCTGTCTGCCCAATGCCCAATGCCCTATCCCCTAAACTAATGACTCAATTAAGCGAAACCGTCAAAGAATTAATAGCCAAAGCTAGAATTGTCAGCTTTACTGAGTGGGAACAGTCCCATCCAAAACCAGCGATCGCCATATTCCAAGCTGCGGATGATGCTTTTCGTTACCTGGACGATGAAGATTTATCGCAGATTAAAACCTTGTCACCCGATAATTCTGAGTTGATTCCTGTTGCTCAATTGTTACGCGATCGCGCAGCCGAAATTGTTGATGAAGCGAGGGAACAGGTTTTGGCGACTTATCCCGAAATTATCCAGCCTGGAGGCGGTCTTTATCCACCTGAACGCGCCCAAGCTTGCTGGCGAGACTTTTGGCATTTTCTCCGCTGCATTACATACAGCATTGCAGGTGGCCACACTGAGTATACA
The DNA here is from genome assembly GCF_048836525.1 of Nostoc sp. CALU 546. Taxonomy (NCBI): domain Bacteria; kingdom Bacillati; phylum Cyanobacteriota; class Cyanophyceae; order Nostocales; family Nostocaceae; genus Nostoc; species Nostoc sp. CALU 546. The sequence goes on along the minus strand of NZ_JAWJTF010000032.1, from coordinate 13,986 downwards.
AATCCCACCGGACTGCACTATATGAACCTGCTTTATCAGGAATTACAAGTTCCATTGGATGCCATGCTTTTAGGCTTAAAAAGCATCAAGGCTGCTAGTTTGAAACGCTGTCCAGTCAATCAGCAGCAAAATCTTGCTCCCTATTTTGATCATTTAATCAGCCAATTGGCTACTTTCCAAATTCGATAATTTAAGTGGGCGTAAATAATTAAAGGTTTGTAGTCAGAGCTTCAGCTATTACTAGGAAACAATTTTAATTAATTTTACATTGCGTAATATAGTTTAGTTTATTCTTGCCCACTTATTGAGATAAACTTCTCCCTTCGCGTAGCGTCTTGTAGAGAAGGGGAGACGCCAAGGGTGAACGGTGACTCAGCACGATTAATACTTTTGCTCAAGGGGACGACACAATACCATCACTTGTATCCCAATCGCAAATCAAATGCTAAAAAAAGCTAAATTTTCTTTAAAAGTATCATCTAGCTTCACAAATTTTAATAAATATGGTTTCAGCATCGTATCACAATATGTAAAAGCAACCGATGCAAAAACTTAAAATCATCAAGACTAATAAGGATTTAAAATCTCTATGTCCTCTCCTTTGTCACAATGATGTAAAGTTTTTTAACATCTGCTGAATATCCTTCTCATAAAATTTATTTGTTAACTGGGAGATAGTTTGAATGGCTTTTGGACCAGCATCACGATTAGGGGTCGCACTGTTTGAAGACACCGATCCTATTGATCTGTGGCCAAGTCGCTCTAATGAGGAAGTTGAAACCGTAATTAGATCAGTCTACAAGCAAGTTCTAGGCAATGCTTATGTAATGGAGAGTGAGCGGCTTTCCGTTCCTGAATCCCAACTCAAACGGGGTAACATTAGCGTTCGTGAGTTTGTGCGTCAAGTTGGGAAGTCGGAACTTTACCGTTCACGCTTTTTTGATAGCGCACCCCGCTATCGAGCGATCGAATTAAATTTCAGGCATTTCCTTGGTCGTGCGCCATTGGATCTGGAAGAAACGCGTGTACACAGCACTATTCTGGATACCAAGGGCTTTGAAGCTGAAATTGATTCCTATCTAGACAGCGACGAATACCAAGAAACCTTCGGGGAAAACATTGTGCCTTATATTCGGGGCTACAAAACCGAAGCTATCCAGAGTTTGGTTCAGTTTACTCACTTGTTCCAACTGGTACGTGGTTCTTCTAGCAGCAGCTTGAAAGGCGACTTAGCTGGCAAACAACCAAAATTGAACAGTTTGCTAATTCAAAGCACACCTACCCCCGTAATTTCACCAGCTAGCAAGGGTGCTGCATTCCGCAACCCAACATCTACTCCTCGCACTCGTCAAGGTGTGGGATCTGGTGATAACGGTAAGGTCTACCGGGTTGAAGTCACTGGCTACAAGGCAAATGTGGTAAATAACATTTCCAAGTTTCGTCGCAGTAACCAGGTCTTTTTCGTGCCATACAATCAGCTTTCACAAGAGTATCAGCGGATTCACAAGCAGGGCGGTGTGATCGCCAGTGTTACTCCTGTTAACTAGGGAGTAGGGAGTAGGGAGTAGGGAGTAGGGATAGAAAAACATTAAAAACTTTAGTTGTGGGTCATTGTGCCGAGATTGCTTGCAACAAGGCATAATGCGTCCAAATTTTCAATCCCACGCCAACCAGGCGTGGGTTCCCTACTCCCTCTGAAGCGCTCTGGGGCAATACCCTGCAAAAAGCCGTTTGATGTCTCCATGAATTGCCCCTACCTAAAAATCAGTCAGGGTTTTGGCTATTGTTTGCGTAAGTCCTGATTCATCAACAATTAGCTCAAGCGATCGCTGATTTGGGGTTTGATCGATTCTGCCGTCAGTTGTCATATACGAAGATATTTAACACACTTTCACAAATTAAAGTTTTACAAAAGCTGGTCAGTAGCAAAAATAACTGACAACTGATAGGAAATTCTACCTTTATCAAGGGTAGGATGCTCAGACATTTCATTTAATTAACGTTTTTAAGGAGATACTTCAATGTCACTTTGGGCTATTGATTCACCGAGAGTTGAACTGCGTCCGAACACAAGCGAAAGTGAATTACAAACACTGATTCGGGCAGTTTACAAACAGGTTTTGGGCAATGCTCACTTGTTGGAAAGTGAGCGACTAGCCACCGCTGAATCGCAATTGCGCGATCGCAAAATCAACGTCCGCGAATTCGTCAACACCGTTGCGAAATCAGAACTTTATCAATCCCTGTTTTTCAACTCTTCTTCCCAATATCGGTTCATTGAACTGAACTTCAAACATTTGCTAGGACGTCCTCCTGCTGATCAGGCAGAAATTGCCGAACACGTCCGCATCTATAACGAACAAGGCTATGATGCTGAGATCGAATCCTATATCGATAGCTACGAATATCAGCAGAATTTTGGTGAGAATATTGTTCCTTATGTTCGCAGCACAAGCTCCCAAATCGGAATTAAGAATGTCACCTTTAACCGCACCTTTACCTTGCTCAGAGGAGTAGCTAGTAGTGATAGCGATCGCAAAGCCAAACTGATCAGCGATGTCGGTTCCAATTTACCCACATCCATCAAGGCTCCTGTAGCTGGTTCTAGTGTAAGCAGTACCGACAAACGCTTCTTGATTAAGGCAGTCAAAGGTTCAGCTAATCTCCGTACTCGTCTGGGCAACCTCGAATATGTAGTTAACTACAACCAACTGTCTGGACAAGTGCAAAACATTCATCGGACAGGTGGCAAAATCATTAGTATCACTGAAGTTGCTTAATTAGGTGAGTTAGGAGTGGGGAATGGGGAATGGGGAATGGGGAATGGGGAAATAATAACTCCCCACTCCTAACTCCCCACTCCTAACTCCCCACTCCTAACTCCCTACTCCCCACTCCCCACTCAGCACTCAGAACTCTTGGCTAGTATATAGACAGTGAGAATAACTTTTTAGCCAAGATACATCTTGGATTTTAAGCTACTTTTTAAGATTGCTTTTCTAATGGAAATTACTGAATTCTTTGAACTTTCAATTGGACGATGGCGATCGCAGCGTAGCGGTCATCATTTAGCATTCGCCCACTTTGAACAAGTCCTGTCTGACATTGACATTGAATCTCTATCCACCGATGATCCGGCAGTGTTAGCAATTTGTCAATTGTATGACACTGACCCCGCCAGTATTACCCACCCCTTTCGGATGACTTGGAAAGGTGAGTCAGACTGGGACGATAAACCCATTTCTGGTAGTACTGTGCTGGTGCCAATTCCTGATGCCGCAAATTCTTCTATAGGAAAACTTCTGCGGGATAAGGGATACGCTGAAACAATCCCAGCAGTGGCGAAATATCATCTGAGTGACGATGGGATTTTTACCCTGCTGACAGAGTATGAACTCGCTGCTGCTGAAGAAAAAATTTGGTTTGCTACTCCAAATCTGCGATTTCGGGTAGCGACAATTAAAACCAGTGATGGTAAAGGCGTAACAACAGCTTCCTTTTCTTCCGAAATTCGTTCTTTGTCAAATTCAACCAGTTAGCAAATATCAGGTTAAAACATAAAAGGAATCATCTAGTTTTGTCACTCTGAGGTTGAATATGACGATAGCGCCCAGTGAATCTAGTACCAACGCTAGCGATTTGCTCACCTTAGCCTGTTGGATGGCGGGAGATTTTAGCAATTACAAGCAATCTTTTGCAAATCCGCAACTTTACGCCCACATTCACATTTTTTTTCGTCCTTTACCGGTAGAGTTTTTTTCTGCTATCGGTTTTTATTCTGAACAAGCTTATGACCACGATTTATGGACACCCTATCGTCAGGGAGTACATAAACTAGTCGATTTGGGCGATCGCATTTATATCGAAAATTACAGCTTGAAAGATCCTATGCTTTATGCAGGTGCAGCTCGTGACTTAGATATCCTCAAAACTATTACCCCAGAAAGTATTGAACGGCGTTATAACTGTTCAATGGTTTTTCAACGAGAAGGTGAAATATTTCGAGGCAGTGTGGAACCAGGCAATCAATGTCTGATTAAGCGCAATGGATGCCAGACATATCTTGTCAGCGAAGTAGAAATGACCGAGCATACTTGGATAAGTCTAGATAAAGGTATGGATATTGAAACCCACAAGCAAATATGGGGATCAACTGCTGGGCCATTGCGCTTTGAAAAACGAGAAAGTTTTGCTGATGAATTACGTGCGGTGAGCGCATTATGTTGATTCAGCTTGAATCTATTAAAGCTAAAATGTTACCTCCACAGGCTGAAAGAAAGATGCGCTGCTGGATTCGCAGCCGCCACTTGATTTGTTCGGGTAACTTTTTTATATTCGAGACATTAGAATATACAACGATTGAGAGATTTTCTCAATGTGTTGCTTCTTTAGGAGGAACAGTAATATCCGTTGACCCCGTTAATAAAATTTGGATGGGCGATCATCGCCAAGTAATTTTATATCAGGCAAAAGCTAGTTTACATACACCTCATCATACTTTGAAACAATACTGGATCAAATACGGTGGTTTCTACACTAAATTTGATGAGCGGGTTTAAGGGTTATTATCCTGCGGAAATTCTTCTGACAGGCGTCTATACTCCAATTCAAAATTAAGTTTTGAATTTTAAATACTCCCCAAGGGGGTTGACGGCTAATTGTTAATGTCTAGTTGCTAATTTTTTATCATGATTAGCTATTAGTTATTAACAGTTAGCCGTCTCAGTTTGTTAGAAAATGTAACTAAAAAACTACCCAAAACTTGATAAGTTAATATCAATAACTAGTAATTAGTAAATCTTAAGTAGAGTGTGTTACATCTGTGCTATTTAGTATTGCCACCCTACTATAGAAATTTGGCGTTGCATATTTGCGGGATGATTTTGCTAGTTTTGTGGGATGGGCATCTTGCCATTGGTGTCAACTTAACGCGAAACCGCACGTCCGCCAGGGAT
>NZ_JAWJTF010000032.1:5808-8976 GCF_048836525.1 Nostoc sp. CALU 546 | reverse complement strand
CGAAGCTATTTCTAGCTTAACTTGACACCAATGGCATCTTGCCCGTCCCTTGTATTTCAGGCCTCTCGTGTCGCTCACCCTACAAGAATCATCCCTTGATTCAGCAACGCCAGAAATTTTATTTTTACTTGATAAATTAGTCAATTCTACCCACACTAACTCAATTATGCAGACCTTCATAGACGACGCAACCAGACAACGCCAATATCAAGCATTTCCCCAAACAGAACCCATCGAACTGTGGAATACTGCTTCAGTTGATGACATTGAAATTGTCATTCGGGCAGTTTATCGGCAAGTATTGGGTAATGCCTACATTATGGAAAGTGAGCGGCTTGTCGTTCCAGAATCCCAACTCAAGCAAGGGATAATCGATGTTCGTGAGTTTGTGCGTCAAATTGCCAAATCAGAGTTGTATCGCTCCAGATTTTTTGATAACGTTTATCGCTATCGGGCAATTGAACTGAACTTCAAGCATTTGTTGGGTCGCGCTCCCGATGACTACTCTGAGACGGTACTTCACAGCAACATTCTAGATGAGTCGGGTTTTGAGGCGGATATTGATTCTTATCTTGATAGCGACGAGTATCTAAACGCCTTTGGGGATAATATAGTGCCATATTATCGGGGTTATAAAACCCAAACAGGCAAAAAGATATTGGAATTTAGCAATATGTTACAACTGCTGCGGAGTAATTCTAGCAGTGATCAGAACCTAGCAACAAATAATCAACCTCAACTGGTGCGATCGCTAATTACCAACACTCCTTACGGTAAACTAAAACCCACCGATGTTAGTGCAATACTTGCCGAAGTATTCAAGCCCAGACCAGAAACGGCTGCTACTCCAGTTAATAACTTTATTGCAGCTCGCACAGCAGCCGAACAAGGCTTGCGGCAAAAGATTAAAGACCAAGAAAGCCAGATTGCAACTTTGCAACAACAACTAGCAGACTTAAGACCCTTTGCCAGCATCGGTGCAACAAAATTTAGTAATAGTTGGCAGACTTCCAGTTCCGTGACCAGTACAGGCGAATATACATCTTTGCAACAGCAAGCTGACACTCAAGAAAAACAGATTGCAGCTTTGCAAGAGCAAGTTGCTGATTCTCGACGGTCTGCCACAATTGGGGAAGCCCGGTTGAATAAGTGGCGCAGTCGCGTTTTTAATGGCTAATTTCTCTATTGTTTAGTTTTGTCGGGTGGGTTAGGCTTTTCTTAACTCACCCTATTTAATTTCCTGATGTTTTCCGAGTCAGTTTGAAACAATAAATAGTCAAAAAATGTCTGAATTATTGTTTTAATAGGCTTGCAACTTATGAAAAAAGTTATCGTTTATCGATACCCTACTTATGGACTAATTGGATTAATATCCTTAACAACTATATTTTGCACAGCAACATCTGCCCTAACACAGTTAGCAGACAATTCCCCAATTGGGCAAACTCCTATCCCTGCTTCTAATTTAATCTGGCCGACTCAAGGGTTTATTTCTCAAGGCTTCCGCAAATATCAACATGAAGGAATTGATATTGCAGGCGCATCTGGAACTCCTATTGTTGCTGCTGCATCCGGTACAGTTGTCAAAGCAGGTTGGGATAATTGGGGATTAGGCAATGCCATAACTATTAAACATCTCGACGGCAGCATTACTGTTTATGGACATAATCGCCGTTTATTAGTGAGTAAGGGTCAACAGGTCATTCAAGGTCAAATTATTGCCGAGATGGGATCTACAGGCAATAGTACAGCACCTCATCTACACTTTGAAGTTTATCCAAATAGTCGAATAGCAGTTGACCCCCTGCGTCTGTTGACATCCTTAACTGCAAGCGTTGGTTCTGGTTCTAAAGTTCAACAAATAGATAATCCGAACCGCCCAGTCTCGCCACCTCCAGTAGCAATTCAAGTTTCCCCTTCACAGCCAATTCCCATAGATTTTGCACCTGTAAGCACTGATACTAAATGTAATGGAATTACTGTTATTGAAGGTGAGACTGCAAGCATTCGTGTAAAAGTCTGTGAAGAAAATGGTCAGTTATTTTATATTGGGCAGTTAAAGCAAGACCGAAGTCAGCCTATAAAGATCACAGCTTTGAATATTGGTAAAAACAGATATCGAGCAAATAATGGCAGTTTTTCTTATTTAATCACTCCAGAAAAAGTGGAAGTTTGGCGAAATGGCAGTCAGATTCGTTCTGACCGTTTTTTTACCGGAAACACACGGAAGATAGATAGCCCCGAAGTAAATCCCTCAAAATCCCAAAAATTTTGAGGGATTTACGTCTTTCAAGTGGGTGTGGAATAGGGAGTCTCTTTATGGATAATTTTAGCGATCGCCTAAACTAAAAGTAAGCATCTTTTATCCACATAACATCTATGGTTCAGTCTTCTAATCAACGCCTAACCCTAGAAGAATTTCTCGCACTTCCCGCAGAAGATATTACATACGAGTTTGTTAACGGTGAAGCTGTACCCAAATATAAAGACAATGAAATGTCACCAAAATTTTTTCATAGCTCGACTACTGGTGCTTTATTTATACTATTGTCTGCATGGGCACAAGCAAAGGGTCGGGTTGTGATTGAATGGGCAATTAAACTAACACGAAATCAACAAGATTGGATGCCTGTGGCCGATCTGACCTATATTTCTCATAACCGTCTTCCTGCTGATTGGCTATTAGACGAAGCTTGTCCTGTCGCACCTGAATTAGTCATCGAAATCATTTCACCTGGTCAAACTTTTGGTGAAATTGCAGAAAAAGCTACTGATTATCTGAAAGCTAGTGTTTCTCGTGTTTGGGTGGTTGATACAAAAGCTAGAACTGTAACTGTATTTGCGCCATCTTCCTTGCCGATTACTTATCGATCTCATCAAATAATTACTGATGATTTGCTACCAGAATTGGAAATTACCCCTCACGCAATCTTTCAACAAGCTGGATTACCCTAAAGTTTCATCAGAAATCAACAGTTTTTAGCGATCGCTATTTTATGGCATCCAGCGAATTGAATCTTCTGAACACCATCCTGTTTGAAGACGAAGCAGATAACAAATAGTTAACCTCAGCTTATAAATTACTTAGCGCAAAGTCAAATTCTTCAACCAAGCTCAGGGCTAGGTCAATTAAACTGACTTTTCACCGATGCAACAAAGGTGCAAGGT
>NZ_JAWJTF010000032.1:0-5723 GCF_048836525.1 Nostoc sp. CALU 546 | reverse complement strand
CAAAGGTGCATCGGCAAGTCCTTCACAGTCTTCGATAGGGGTGAGGAAACGGCCTTCGAGAGTATCATGAGCAACTAGTACAGCACGGCAGAAATAAACCACCCATTCCCAATCAACAAAACCCTTACGCTGTCTTCATTTTTAATTTTTAATTTTTAATTTTTAATTCCGCCTTGCGGTACTAGTGTCTAAATAGTTAACAGCAAAATCTACTGTGGAAAAACCTTTACACTATCACTGGCTATAGATAACTCTACTCTTGTACCCACAGGTAACGCCGTATCTTTCAGCGTCCGCGCATGGAGTTCTTTACCAGAGGGAGTTTGTAAACAATATTGATACTCACGTCCTAAAAAGCGTCGGGTGCGGACGACTACGGGCGCATCTGTGGCTGGCTTTAAGATAAAATCTTCTTGGCGGATCATGATTTCACCACTATCATCGGTGTGATTTGCTGTTAACTCAAAACTGCCAATTTCTGTTTTCCATAAATTCCCTTGACGATGGGCGGGAAGGAAATTAGCTTGAGTCACAAATTCGGCGACAAATCTTGATGCTGGATGAGTATAAATTTCTTCTGGTGTGCCTAATTGCTCTAAATGTCCTTGGCGCATCACACCCACTATATCTGAAATAGCTAATGCTTCTTCTTGATCGTGGGTAACAAAAATTGCTGAAGTACCCGCCGCTTTGAGAATGTCGCGCACTTCTTCTCGCAAGCGCAACCTAACTTGAATATCAAGATTGCTCAAAGGTTCATCCAAAAGCATGAGTTGGGGTTGGGGTGCTAAGGCACGGGCGAGTGCAACTCTTTGCTGTTGTCCACCTGAGAGTTCATAAGGGTAACGTTTTTCTAAGCCTTCGAGTCTCACCAAATTAATGACTTCGGCTATGCGTTTTTGGATTTGCTGTTTACTGAAATGTTTCAACCCAAAAGCCACATTTTCTGCCACATTTAGATGGGGAAACAGGGCATAATCTTGAAAAACAACGCCGATGTCGCGCTGTTCGGCTGGGATGCAAGTAGAATTATTACAAACTATCTGTTCACCAAGTTTAATTTCTCCTACTTGCGATCGCTCAAAACCAGCAATCATTCTCAACAGCGTAGTTTTACCACAACCGGATGGGCCGAGCAATCCCAAGATATCTCCTTGTTGCAACGTCAAAGATACGTTATCTACAGCAGGAAAGGCACTTTCTGCAAACCGCTTGGTGACATTTTGTAAATCTAGAATTACTTGTTGCATAGGGAGTGGAGAGTACTATAGTTCAATTACTTGAAAAGTTTCAAATCAGTAGAGGTGGAATTCTATAAGTGATTTACCTCCTGCCTACTGCCTCCTACCTCCTTCAAGACTTGCTCTTTTTTGACGTTCTCTTGAGATAGCACCAATAAAGTTGAACCCATAGAAACCAACAGCATCGCTAATGAAGCCGCCGCCGCATCGGCAAAATCTACATTTTCTGTAGCTTGCCAAATTTGCATTGCTAAGGTGCTAAAGCCAATAGGCGCTAACAGCATGGTGGCGGGTAGTTCTTTAATCGCTGTTAAAAATACCAGCACCGCACCACTCAACACACCTGGTTGTACTAGAGGTAGGGTAACTTCTCTTAAAGTTTGCCAAGCATTCCTACCTAGACTACGCGCTGATTCTTCTAGCTGGGGATTGACTTGCAAAAGCGAACTGCGGACTGTTCCCACTGATTGCGGTAAAAATAAAACTAAATATGCAAATATCAGCATCGGCAGAGTTTGGTACAGCGCTGGCAGATAGTTGGCACCAAAAAATACCAAAGATAAGGCAACAACTATTCCTGGAACTCCAAAACCTATATAAGAACAGCGTTCAATTATGGCGGTGATTTTACTCGGAAATCTGACTGCTAAAATTGCTACTGGTAAGGCAAAGATGGTGGTAACTAAAGCCGCTAATCCAGCCGCGCCAATGGAGTTGAGAATGGTGGGGAATAAATTGGGGAAAGTATAGCCACCGTTAAGTCCGCGAATCAGCCAAAATAAGGTGATACCTACTGGCAAAACTACACCAAAGCTAGTAATTAGTAGACAAAAGGCGAAAGCTGGCCATTTCCAAATCCCCAACTTGACAATTTTCGGTGGACGTAGAGAAGCGGAACCACGACTATAATAAGCTGCCCGCGATCGCATTCGATATTCTAACCACAAAATCAGCAGCACCAATGTCACCAACATCAAAGATAAGGCTGCGGCTGAGTTCCGATTAAAACTAGTTTTATATTGTAAAAAAATTGCCCGCGTAAAGGCATCAAATCGCATCAGCGAAGGTGTACCAAAGTCGCGCAAAGCATATAAAGCGACTAATAATCCACCTGCAATTAGTGATGGTTTCAACTGTGGCAAAACTACCTTAAAAAAGGTTTCTCTACTACCATAACCCAAACTACGAGACGCTTCTTCTAGAGATGGATCAATACCTTGTAATCCAGAACGTACACTCAGTAGCATATAGGGATAGGTAAACAAAGTAATTGCCAAAACTGTCCCAGGAAAACCATAAATTGAAGGTAATTCTTCTACTCCTAATGGTTGAAGCAACAGCTGCAAAAAACTACCCCGTGGTGCCAAAGTTGCAATCAAAGCAAAGCTGCCTACATAGCTAGGAACCGCTAAGGGTAATGTTGTCGCCACTAACCAGAAACGTCGTCCTGGTAAGTCTGTCCGCACAGTTAAAAATGCCAATGGTACGGCAATTAGTGTGGAAAATAATGTTACCGTTGCTGCCATTGCCGCACTGTTGAAAAAAACCATAATATTGCGGGGACGAGAAATCAATTCCCAGAACTCTTCCCCGCCAATACCTGCGGTGCGAATCACTAAGTATAGTAATGGCAGGGCAATGGCAATTGCCACTACCGCTGCCGATAATGTGAGAAATAATGGAGGGCGAACCGCTTTCAACTGTTACAAAACTCCTGCCTGCTGTAATAAATTCAACGTTGCTGGCAAATCATCTAAATCTGTCAAGTTAACATTGGGTGGATTTAGCTTACTAATTGGTACTTGTTTTGATGGCGCTGGGATTCCTTTTACTAAAGGATACTCGTTAGTTTCTTGAGCAAAGTAATTTTGTGAACTCTGTTTGAGCAGGTAATCAATTAAAGCTTCTACATCAGCTTTTTGATCTGTGGTTTTCGTAATAGCTACTCCTGCCACGTTAATCATTGATCCTGCATCTTTGCTTGTGTAATGGTGGGCAACAGGAAAGTTAGGATCATCTTTTTTGAAGCGATATAAGTAATAATTATTCACTAAACCGAGATGAACTTCTCCACGTCCCACAGCTTCAACGATCGCAGAGTTTTTACCGTAATCTTTGACACCATTAGCTTTCATCGCTTTGAGCCATTGGAGAGTCTTTGCATCGCCATCTAAGACTCGCATTGCCGTAACAAATGACTGAAATGAGCCGTTTGTGGGTGCCCAGCCGACTTTACCGCGCCATTTCGATTCTGTTAACTGCGAAATTGATGTCGGTAGTTCCCCTTGTTTAACTAACTTTGTGTTGTAGTCAATTACACGGGCGCGTCCGGAAATTCCTAGCCAATGGCCTTTGGCAGAACGAAAGCGAGAATCAACCTTGTTTAGCAGTTTAGAGGCAATTGGTAGCGTTACCTGTTTTTTCTCCAAAGTGCCTAAAGCACCAGCATCTTGAGCAAAAAACAAGTCTGCACGGCTATTTTTGCCTTCTTCCAAAAGTGCGATCGCTAATTCAGCAGTATCGCCATAACGCACTTGAATATCCTGATTCAAGTCTTTTTTGGCTTTCTCAATTAAGGGGCCAATTAGTTTTTCTTCTCTGCCTGAATAGATCACGAGGGTTTTGGTTTGGGCATTTACAGCCACCCCGATTCCCCAACCGAGCGTTACAGCTAGAGCTAACGCTGAAACTTTCAGCAATGGTAAACTTTTCAATTTCCAATCCTCCACCTTAATACTTACCAGGAAGTTTTTGCAATAATCTTGGTATTCTCAACCTTTACCATTAACCTGTACTGGTAAGCAATAAACTTTCTCAAAAAATTTAGATTTTTCCTATCTTTGCCAGATGCATTCCAGCCAATAGCAAGTTATATGACTTGTACTTGCTGCATGAGCTTGAGTGTTGTCTCTAAATCGCTAAGATTACTCAAGTCGATTTTTTGAGTTTGTTTTTTAATTTCTTGGAGAGATTTTAGTTTACCTTTGGGCGCAACAGCCGAAGTTAGAGGATACTCAAAAGTTTGATTAGCAAAGTAGTTTTGGGCATTTTCATTCAGCATGAATTCGACAAACTTTTGAGCAATATTGGGATGTTTGGCGCTGTTAAGAATTGCTACACCTGCGACATTTACCAAGGAACCCACATCATCGGTAAAATGATGCTCCACAGGAACTTGAGGATTATCTTGTTTGATTCGTTCTAGATAATAATGATTGACAAATCCCACAGCAATTTCGCCGCGAGATAAGGCTTCTACGATCGCAGTATTATTAGGATAAACTTTAGCATTGTTAGCTTTAATACCTTCTAACCATTGCCTAGCCTTGTCTTCTCCTTCTGCAACTCGTAAGGCGGTGACAAAGGATTGAAAGGAACCATTTGTAGGTGCCCAGCCAATTTTACCTTTCCATTTCGGTTCAGTAAAGCCAAAAATAGACGATGGTAATTCCCCTGATTTTACTAATTTAGAGTTGTAATCTGCTGTACGCACTCTCCCCGAAATACCTAGCCATTTCCCCTCTGGTGAACGATAGGTAGTATCTACTTGATTGAGAAGAGATGTTGGTAACTGTACTGCTCGATTTGCTTTTTGAATAGCTCCAAGGGCGCTAGCATCTTGGGCGAAGAAGACATCTGCGGGACTGTTTGCCCCTTCTTCCAAAATTGCTGATGCTAACTCAGCAGTATCGCCGTAGCGGACTTGTACCTTAGCATTGGTTTGTTGCTCAAATTGTTTGATCAGCTCACCAATGAGTTTTTCGTTGCGTCCTGAGTAGATTACTAGCTCTTTTTCTAAGACACCAGTAGCAGCCGTAGCTGGTGTAGCTTGCCCTGAAGGCGATTCGGCAGTATCGGTGGGAGTTTGATTAGGATTACAAGCGATCGCTAATCCCCCACTAGCAGTTGCTAGTCCAACTATATAGACAAACTTACGGCGCTTCATAATTTTCTTCCACCAGAATTAAAACTATTACCCAAAATTATCAATAATCGTATTGATTAAATATATCGATAATATCATAAACTGGTTTTACTCTTGACTAACATCTAAAACATAATGTTTTTTCTAAATCAAGATATTACAGCAAATTTTACTTATTTTATCTGGTTTAGCCGAGACTTATACTCGCCAGGGCTAGCCATAAATTAGAGTTTACAAACATCATCTTGGAGAGTTTTTACCTTGATTATTGATAATATTTTGAATAAAGTTCCAAGAAATACTTGATATTAATTTCCATTAAATCAAAAAGGTTGCCTTTAAGCAACCAGATACAGATGGGAATTATTTTCGTGTGGAAATAAGTGTGAGGTAAGCTAATTGGCATTTAACTTGCATCATCAGGGCGGGCACGCTGCCATTGGTGTCCACCTTCAGCCCCCACTCGCGTCCTGCTTGGGTGTTGCTTCACCCGCCAGGGATTGTAAATCCCTGACTAATTGCTCAAGTATACGGCAGTAGCCTGAAAATTTTTGCCC
>NZ_JAWJTF010000206.1:0-4295 GCF_048836525.1 Nostoc sp. CALU 546 | reverse complement strand
CCACAACGAACCTACTGCAATTAAAAAGTATAGAGGTCTTAACTCTATCCTATTTGAAAGAGTTTTAGACCTCTGATATTTTTGGTATAGCGGTTCTCCACAAGCGTGAAGTACAATTTTGACCTCACTTCCATTCCTCTCTCTTAAAAGGCTACGGTGTACACACAAGTTCTAAAAACCTAGCTTGATAAGCATTTCCTCGTTCCCAGTTTCCGACTGGGAATGCATTCATTGAGTCTCTGACTCAATATCTGACTAGAGGCAGAGCCTCTAATCAGGCATTCCTATGCAGAGCATAGGAACGAGATAACGAAAATACTCGCTCTAAGCGAAGCATCCCGAAGGGTATACGCTACGCTATCCCCCAGTCATACAGAATACCCAACTGAATTCTGACTCCTGAATTCTGTTCGATAAACTACGCTTTGTGAATACCTGGTGAAAAATAGCTGCTCAAAATTGGTAATGGTGATATAGTTACTCAAATCGGTTCTGATGGGAAGCAGCCATCGGACGCAAGGGGGAAAGTCCGGTGTAAATCCGGCGCTGTCCCGCAACTGTGAACCAAAATTAGGTGAGTCAGGATGCCCGCCGGTTAGAATCAATTCGTTTACATAAATCTGCGAGGTACAGATTATGAAAAGTAAAAAACAGGCGTTAGTCAGTCTAACCCTGATGGGAGTTATCAGTTTTTATCTAGTAGTTGGTTTACCCAAACCCGCTTACGCCATGCACATTATGGAAGGTTTTTTGCCAGTGCAGTGGGCAATTTTTTGGTGGGTTGTGGCATTACCATTTTTTCTATTAGGATTGCGTAGTCTGACTCGCATTACTCAAGCTAACCCGGAACTGAAACTACTCTTAGGCTTGGCTGGTGCTTTTACTTTTGTGCTGTCAGCTTTGAAAATCCCTTCTGTCACAGGTAGCTGTTCTCACCCAACAGGGACAGGGTTAGGTGCGGTGCTGTTTGGCCCCCTTACTATGTCGGTTTTGGGTAGCTTAGTATTGTTGTTTCAAGCTTTGTTACTAGCGCATGGCGGCTTAACGACGCTAGGGGCAAATGCTTTTTCGATGGCGATCGCTGGCCCTTTCGTAGCTTACTGGATATATAATCTGACAATAAAGTTAGGTGGTAAACAACAAATCGCCATATTTTTAGCAGCTGCGATCGCAGATTTACTCACCTACATTATCACTTCCATCCAACTCGCCCTAGCTTTCCCCGCACCTGTTGGTGGGTTTATCGCTTCATTTACCAAGTTCGCCGGAATTTTTGCCATTACTCAAGTTCCCTTAGCAATTAGTGAAGGATTACTAACTGTGTTGGTGTGGAACTGGCTGCAATCTTATAATCCTCAAGAATTAGAATTGTTGAAATTAATCAAGCGAGGAAGTGGCAATGAGTCAATCTAAAAAAGGGTTGAGTAACTGGCTGTTGGTATTAGGAGTTATCGCTTTAGCAGTTGCACCGTTAATATTTGTGCAAGGTGGGGAGTTTTCCGGTGCTGATGGCAAAGCAGAAGAGGCTATTAATGAAATACAACCCGAATATAAACCCTGGTTTAAATCATTTTTTGAACCAGCTAGTGGGGAAATAGAAAGCTTATTATTTGCTTCGCAAGCGGCTTTGGGTGCGGGAGTAGTTGGTTATGCAATTGGATTGTATAAAGGACGTTCCCAACAACAAAAACCTAAAGAATGAGCCTACAACTAGACACTTTAGCTTATACCAATCGATTGCGAAGATTGCCACCAGAGCATAAACTAATTTTTGCATTTACTACTCTTGCTATTTCCCTGGCTAGCCATCCACTAGTGCAAATATTGATGGCACTTTGGATGGGTATTTGGACAGTTATCTATGCAAGAATTCCCGCTGGTGTTTATTTTAAATTGTTAACATTTACCATAGTTTTTTGTTTGACAAGTTTGCCAGCACTTATGGTAAATGGAGTTACGATTAATGATTTGCCAAACGTACAATTAGATTCGTGGTATGGATTAACTCTCGGACACTTCTATATTTATATCAGTCATCATGGCAGTATCCTAGCATTAGGAATTTTAACCAGAGCATTAGCCTCTGTTTCTTGCTTATATTTTCTCATGTTAACCGTCCCTTTTACGGAGATATTACAAACTCTGCGTTACTTACGATTTCCAGTGCTTTTAACCGATTTGTTATTACTAATGTATCGGTTTATTTTCATCCTACTGAACACAGCCGATGAATTATGGACAGCACAAAACTCCCGTGGTGGTTACCGTACTTGGCGTAGTGGAATGAAAAGTTTAGCACTACTAATCGGACAATTATTACAGCGAACCTTACAACGATATAGTCAGTTTTCTCTGGGATTGCAATCACGGGGTTTTGTGAGTGAATTTCGAGTTTGGCATCCCCGCCGCTATCATCCCCAAGCGCGATATATCATCGAAGCAATTTGCGGCTGTGTAGGATTAATAGGATTAGAATTTTGGCGAAATGCAAGAATATTTACTTGAATTTGAGCAGGTATATTACACCTATCCAGGCGCACAAGAATCAGCTTTGAATGGTCTAACACTGAAGATTCCATCTGGTAAAAGGTGTGCGTTAATTGGGCAGAATGGTTGTGGTAAAACGACGCTATTTTTATTAGCCAACGGTCTATATAAACCTGATTCTGGTATTGTCCGTTGGCGTAGTGAACCGTTAAGTTATAATCGTAATTATCTGGGTAACTTACGGCAGAAAGTTGGACTAGTATTTCAAGATCCAGAACAACAATTAGTAGCTTCTACTGTTGAAGAAGATATATCTTACGGTTTGTGTAATTTGGGTTTACCAGAGCCAGAAATTAAAGACCGAGTAGAGCAAGCATTAGTGGAATTTGAACTGACTGCTTTAGCAGAAAGACCAGTACATCATCTGAGTTTAGGACAAAAAAAGCGAGTTTCTATAGCAGATGTGATGGTATTACACCCGGAACTCTTGGTGTTGGATGAGCCAACTGCATATTTAGATTTAAAACATACTCGTAACTTGATAGCGACTTTGAAAAAGATTCATCGAGATGGAACCACTTTGTTGATGGCAACCCATGATTTGGATTTAGTTTATCGTTGGGCAGATTGGGTTTTTGTCATGGATAAAGGGCAGTTGATGCTAGAAGGTAAACCACAAGATGTATTTAGTCAGCGTACACTTTTAGAAGAGTTAGAGTTAGGCGTACCATTGATATATGAGATGTTATTTGATGGGCTATCTACTGAAGAGGAAGTAATTATAGAAAGAGTGCGACAGCGGATATTACAGCTATTTCGTAATTTTTCCTGATTAACATAGGATTTACGTAAAACTAAACGCCAACCTACACAGTTTAAGGTTTTTGGCGTTAACCCAAGCTTAGTGAAATATAGGGTGGACAAAAATTTGCCCACCATATAACTAATTTACACCTCGCAGCTTGCGAGTATTATCAACTAAACTCTGAGCAAATTGATCAAATCTTTGGGATAGCTTCTCATCTAGTAGCTTGCCTTCAGGACTGAACGCACTCCAAGCTTGTCCGATCGCAATTTGTTCAGGAATTGCCCAACAATGCACCCATCTGGTAATTAACCGTAATTCGTTTAGAGCATTACTATTAGACTGTCCACCTAAGACACTAATAAATCCTGCCACTTTATCTGAGAGTTGATCAAAGCTCATCAAATCCAGAGCATTTTTTAGGACACCACTAACGCCACCATGATACTCAGGTGTCGCTAAAATGAATCCATCAGCCTGACTAAAAGTATTTTGCAACCGCAAAACATCTGGGTACTCTGGATACTCCTTAGCGCCAGTGCAAAATGGTAGCTGCAACTGCCGTAAATCGAGAATTTCTACCTCTGCACCCAAGGCTTCCACCCTTTGCATTGCTACTTGTAAAGCAAGCTGGGTATAAGAGTTGGATCTTAAACTACCGCCAATACCAATAATTCTCACCATAATTAACCTACAAAGTATTAACTAGCTCTTAAAAAACGGAATCGTTATGACTATGTTTATCTTAGCGATTTGTGTCAGAATGTGTCAAATTAATATCTGCTGGGCATTGGGTATTGGGTATTGGGTATTGGGTATTGGGCATGGGGCATGGGGCATTGGGCATTCATTGGGCATTGGTGACTCTTCCCCATTCCCCCTTCCCCTGTGGATGGCTACGGTGTACACACAAGTCCTAAAAACCTAGCTTGATAAGACTTTCCTCGTTCCCAGTCTCCGACTGGGAATGCATTCATTGAGTCTCTGACTCAATGCCAGACTG
>NZ_JAWJTF010000047.1:5869-65392 GCF_048836525.1 Nostoc sp. CALU 546 | reverse complement strand
CCCCTGCCTCCTGCCCCCTGCCCCCTGCCTTCATTGATAAATTTCGGGGTTGACACAATAAGCTAGACGATCGCCCCTTAGTCCAGCAATTAAGTTAGCGATCGCCATTGTTGCCATTTTTGATCGCGTTTGAAGACTGGCACTGCCAATATGAGGCGCAATAATTAGATTATCTAAAGTTAACAACAGACTATCGCTGGGAATCGGTTCTGGTTCGGTGACATCCACAGCCGCAGCGGCAATTTGACCACTTGTAAGGGCACGATACAGAGAATCTGGATCTACAATAGTTCCCCGCGCTGTATTAATCAAAATAGCCGATCGCTTCATCAACTCAAATTGGCGATCGCAAATAAGATGATACGTATCATCAGTAGATGGTGTGTGCAGTGTTACAAAATCAGACTCTTGCAGCAAGCGTTCCAACGTAGCAAACTCCACACCCAAAGATTGTTCTAATTCTGGGTTGCATCGCTGCCTACTCGTATACAAAATCTTCATTTCAAACCCTTTGGCACGACGAGCAATTGCTTGGCCAATGCGCCCAAAACCAACAATCCCCAAAGTAGCACCCGTAACATTTGGCCCCAATAATAAGTCTGGTTCCCAAGTCTGCCACAACCCTGCACGAGTAAAGCGATCTGCCTCCACTACTCGCCGTGCTGCTGCCATGAGTAATGCCCAAGCAAAATCTGCGGTAGCATCGGTTAACACCCCAGGAGTATGACCGACGGGAATTTGCCGTGCCGTAGCGGCAGCAATGTCAATGTTATCGTAACCCACCGCCATTTGACTGATGACTTTGAGTTTCCCAGACTCGATCAGTTGCCGATCAATTTGGTCAGTCAGCAGACAGAGCAATCCATCTATTTCCTGGACTTTTTCTCGTAAAATTTCGTAGGGAGGGGGTTGGCGTTCTGGCCAAACTTCCACAGTGACGAGCGATCGCAGTTTCTCTAATTCAATGGGTAGACGACGAGTGACGAAGACCTTAGCTTCAAGCATAGTTTTAGAATAATAAATTCTTCCCATTATTTATCGAAACAGAATTCAGGAGTCAGTCGTCAGAATTCAGAATGAATTTTGTACGAGTGGCGGATAGCGAAGCGTTAGTGAGTATTCAAGCGTCGCGTCTGAATCCTCCACTGATAGATAGCGAGTCAGACGCTCTACGTCGCTAACGCTGCGCTATCGAGTGTCAGGAGCGTCTGAATACCCCCACCAAATCGTAGATTTAGTGGTGCAACAATTCCTGCGCCGATCTGAATCTCCAACTGATTAGATTCTGGCCGGAGCTAACAGAAACGTCTCCGGCTCTGCTCCTGAATTTTGACTCCTGTTAGCGGATAGCTAAGGTTTAGCCCATTCTGACTCCTGAATTCTGACTCCTGAATTCTTCTTCAATGGAGTTTCGTTAATTGACACCAGTT
Organism: Nostoc sp. CALU 546; assembly: GCF_048836525.1. NCBI lineage: Bacteria > Bacillati > Cyanobacteriota > Cyanophyceae > Nostocales > Nostocaceae > Nostoc > Nostoc sp. CALU 546. The sequence continues at coordinate 63,962 of NZ_JAWJTF010000047.1, read as the reverse complement.
AATCAACATTACTTGCAAAAGATTAATAATTAGTAATTATTCTTTAACAACTGTCTTAAATGTTTTAAATATCTGCTTAACTGTCTTAACTGTCTTTTTATTCTTCAATTTTTGATTTAACTATCTGCTTAACTGTCTTAACTGTCTTCTTATCCTTCAATTTTTGATTTAACTATCTGTTTAAGTGCTTTCGTCTACGGATTGCTTTTTTTTTGAAACTATGAAAAGTTATGAGAACACCATAATAAATCACTAAAAATTAATCTGTCAGCATTGAAACAAGTAATGACTTAAACAGCTTTTTGAAATGCCTTATATTTGGCGTAGGGAACTTCAAATAAAACGTACATAGCTCGTTATTTGAATTAGCAGTATCTTGTATTCTCGCCTTAACACAAGCCATCACAAGCAAACCAATGTGGAGACTTAATCCGATTGGCGAGGATATTCATGAACTGCAACGGTACTCAAATCAGCCACGAAATAAAGACAGCAAGAAGACCCAAGAGGAGATTACGCGCAGATCATGCAACCCTTTGAACTGCCAGAATTTTACACGCCTTGGCCCGCACGGCTAAACCCAAATCTGGAAGCGGCACGAGTGCATTCCAAAGCGTGGGCCTACGAGATGGGGATACTTGGCTCAGAAGAGGAAGCGCAAAGCTCGGTTATCTGGGATGAACATACATTTGACTCCCACGACTACGCCTTGCTTTGCTCCTATACCCATCCAGATGCGCCGGGAGCGGAGCTTGATCTAGTAACCGACTGGTATGTTTGGGTGTTCTTCTTCGACGATCACTTTCTGGAAATCTATAAGCGCACTCAAGACATGGCTGGGGCAAAGCAGTATCTTGACCGATTGCCAGCGTTTATGCCAGTGCATCCCACTGATACCCCTTCGGTTCCGACCAACCCTGTAGAGCGCGGCTTGGCTGATCTGTGGTCTCGCACTGCCTTTACTAAATCTGTAGACTGGCGACTTCGGTTCTTCGAGAGTACCAAGAACCTCTTAGAAGAGTCTCTGTGGGAACTCGCCAATATCAACCAAGATCGAGTCGCCAACCCCATCGAATACATTGAGATGCGCCGCAAAGTTGGTGGCGCTCCGTGGTCAGCGGATCTCGTCGAACACGCCGTGTTTATAGAGATTCCGGCCCAAATCGCCTCGACTCGGCCAATGCGTATCCTCAAAGACACATTTGCCGATGGAGTGCATCTTCGCAACGACCTATTCTCCTACCAAAGAGAAGTAGAGGATGAAGGTGAGAACGCCAACTGCGTGTTGGTCTTGGAGCGCTTTTTAAATGTGAGTACTCAGGAAGCGGCTAACCTTACCAACGAACTGCTAACCTCGCGGTTATACCAGTTTGATAACACTGCCGTCACCGAGTTGCCCCCCCTCTTTGAAGAGTACGGACTAGACCCAGTGGCTCGTGTGAACGTTCTCCTTTACATCAAAGGACTCCAGGACTGGCAATCGGGCGGTCACGAGTGGCACATGCGATCGAGCCGTTATATGAACAAGGGAGGAGACAATTCTTCGACATCCACACTTCTGGGAGGCCCTACAGGGCTAGGCACATCGGCTGCGCGGATTGAATCGCTATACGCCGCCTTGGGTTTGGGAAGGTTCAAGAGCTTTACTCACGTTCCATACCAGGCTGTCGGGCCAGTAACACTGCCGAAGTTTTACATGCCCTTCACTACAAGCTTGAATCCTCATCTGGATTCTGCGCGGAAGCATTCCAAGGAATGGGCGCGTGAGATGGGGATGCTGGAATCATTACCTGGGATTCCTGATGCCGTCATCTGGGATGACCACAAGTTTGATGTTGCTGATGTAGCCCTATGCGGTGCCTTGATCCATCCAAATGGATCTGGCCCTGAACTGAATCTGACAGCGTGCTGGCTTGTTTGGGGAACATACGCCGACGATTACTTCCCGGCACTCTACGGGAATAACCGCAACATGGCTGGTGCAAAAGTGTTCAATGCCCGACTGTCGGCGTTTATGCCTCTGGATGACTCCACCCCCAACGAGGTTCCAACTAATCCAGTGGAAGCCGGCTTGGCAGATATTTGGTCTCGCACAGCTGGGCCAATGTCTGCCAACGCGCGGACTCAGTTCCGTCGCGCAATCCAGGATATGACTGACAGCTGGGTGTGGGAACTCGCCAACCAGATCCAAAATCGAATTCCCGACCCGATAGATTATATTGAGATGCGCCGTAAGACTTTTGGCTCGGATCTGACCATGAGCCTGTCCCGACTGGCTCAGGGCAACGAGATCCCGCAGGAGATTTACCGTACCCGAACGATGCGATCGCTCGATAATTCCGCCGCCGACTTCGCCTGTTTTACCAACGATATCTTCTCCTATCAGAAAGAAATCGAATTCGAGGGTGAAATCCATAACTGCGTGCTGGTCGTTCAGAATTTCCTCAACTGCGGTAAATCACAGGCTGTTGAGGTTGTCAATAATCTGATGACCGCTAGGGCGCTCCAGTTTCAACACATCGTTGCCACCGAACTACCAGCCCTTTTTGATGATTTCGACCTGGATGCAAGTACTCGCGAGAAACTGCTTGGATACGTCAAGAAACTAGAGCAGTGGATGTGCGGCGTTCTCAAGTGGCATATAACGGTAGACCGCTATAAGGAATTTGAATTGCGTAATTCGTTAGCAGGGCGGCTACTTAGTGGGCCTAGAGGGCTGGGTACTTCAGCTAGGCGTATTGGATCAGTGAGGGTTTAAGGTCATTACTCGGTCAATGAAGTCAGGTTTTTTTGTCGGTGAATAGAGTTTTCAAGGTCAGTATGCGATCGCATCAGATCGGTTTTTTTTAGTAACTAATTAAAGTGGAGGATTAAGTTGTGACGTATTCTAACGATCCCAATTTGGAAGATCAGCAGCCTCAGTTAACCTTGAGTACAGCAGCGGCGCGTAATTTGGCGACAACGACCAAATCTGCACCGCAGACTCAGGAAATTACATCGAGGTGGTTGTTGAAGTTGTTACCGTGGGTGCAGACAAAAGGTGGCGCTTATCGAGTCAACCGTCGGTTGAGTTATTCCGTGGGTGATGGACGGGTGAGTTTCACCAACACCGGAGCAACGGTGCAGGTGATTCCCCTGGAACTTACTGAGTTGCCCTTGCTGCGAGGGTTTAACAACGTCGAGGTATTGACCGGGTTGGCAAACCAGTTTGTTCAGCAGGAGTATGCCCCAGATGATGTAATCGTTGAACTTGGCCAGCCTGCCGATCGCGTCATTCTGATTGCTCGTGGCAAGGTAAACAAGATTGGTGTTGGCAAGTATGGCGAGCAGATTGTGTTCGATGTGCTAGCTGACGGCGACCACTTCGGCGATGAAACCGTGGTGCAGTCCGAAGATACTTGGCAGTACACCCTCAAAGCGATTACCAGAACCATCGTTTTGTCGCTACCCCAAGCGGCGTTTGAAAGGGCGATCGCTCAGTCTGAGGAATTGGGAACCCATGTTGAACAGTTCCGCACCCGCCTGAACCAGCCACAAACTGCCCAAGGTGAAGCGGCCATTGAACTGGCAGCCGATCATCCCCAAGAGGCTGAGTTGCCGGGAACCTTCGCCGATTACGAACTCACACCCAGAGAATATGAGTTGAGCATTGCTCAAACGGTGTTGCGAGTAAGTACGCGGGTAGCCGATCTGTACAATGAACCGTACAACCAGACAGAAGAACAACTGCGGCTGACTATCGAGGCATTGCGGGAACGTCAAGAACACGAGTTGCTCAACAACCGCGAATTCGGGTTGCTGCACAACGCCGACCTCAAACAGCGTATTTACAGTAGTAGCGGCGCACCGACCCCCGATGACTTGGACGAACTGTTAGCGACAGTATGGAAGGAGCCGGGATTCTTCCTGGCTCACCCCCGGACGATCGCTGCCTTCGGTCGTGAGGCCAACCGCCTTGGTCTTTATCCACAAAGCGTAGATGTCAACGGTGTTCAGGTCACATCTTGGCGCGGCGTACCTATCTTTCCTTCCAACAAGATCCCCATCACCAATAACCGCACCAGTTCTATCCTTTTGCTCCGCACTGGTGTAGAAAAACAAGGAGTAATCGGCTTACATCAAACTGGTATCCCCGATGAATACCAACCCAGCTTGTCTGTTCGATTCATGGGCATCAGCGAAAAGGCGATCATCTCCTACCTCGTCACCGCCTACTACTCCGCAGCCGTCCTTACTCCTGACGCACTTGGCATTCTCGAAGATGTTGAAATTGGGCGCTGAGGGATTGAATTTTAGATTTTAGATTTTAAATTTTGGATTTTGGTGAAGCAGCGCGGTCTTCTCCCAAGGGGAGACGCCAAGGGCGATGGGGGTTTCCCCCATGAGCGACTGCTGTTAGCGCAGCGTTAGCGACGTTAGGAGCGTCACCCGAAGGGATTGAAAGATTCAAAATTCAAAATTTCAACACGTCTGTGATTTATACTCGCTCCGCAACAAGCAAGCTACGTGGAACAAATCTAAAATCTAAAATCTAAAATCTAAAATCCAAAATTGTTAACTAGAGGATCGGCTGATGACGGATTTTATTGAATCAAATTTAAATGTTGAGAGTGGACAACCTCAACTGAGTTTGAGTAAAAATGCTGCGCGTAATTTGTCCACCACCACCAAATCTGCACCACAGACGCAGGAAATTACCTCGCGGTGGTTATTAAAGATGTTGCCGTGGGTGCAGACGAAGGGTGGCACTTATCGGCTGAACCGTCGGTTGACCTATACCGTGGGTGATGGGCGGTTGAGTTTCTCCAACACTGGAGCCGAGGTGCAGGTGATTCCCCAGGAACTTGGTGAGTTGCCCTTGCTGCGAGGATTTGACGATATCGAGGTGCTGAGGGCGTTAGCAAGTCGGTTTGTTCAGCAGGAGTTCGCACCTGGTGATATCATAGTCCAGTCAGGTCAGCCAGCCAATCAGCTTTTCTTAATCGCACATGGCAAAGCAAACAAGATTGGTATTGGCAAGTATGACGAGCAGCCTTTTTTGGATACGCTAGCTGACGGTGATTATTTTGGCGATCGCGTGTTGGTGGATTCAGAAAGCAATTGGAAGTTCACAGTCAAAGCTGTGACCCGCTGCACTGTATTAGCACTACCACAACAGGCATTTCGAGAACTGCTCAACCAGTCGCAAGCGTTGCAAGCCCAAGTTGATCAGTTTAGAACTCGCGCCGAACTTCCACAAAACAAGTATGGTGAAGCTGCGATCGCGTTGTCAACTAGTCATAGTACAGAGACGACGTTACCCGGAACATTTGTTGACTACGAACTCTCACCCCGCGAATATCAGTTAAGCATTGCTCAGACTATGTTGCGAGTGAATACTCGCGTTGCGGATCTGTACAATCAACCATATAACCAGACGGAAGAACAATTGCGGCTGACGATTGAGGCATTGCGGGAACGTCAAGAATACGAGTTGATCAACAACCGCGAATTTGGATTGTTGCACAACGCCGACCTCAAACAGCGCATCTACACCCGCAGCGGCCCCCCAACTCCCGATGACCTTGATGAACTAGTCACCCGTCGGCGGAAGTCGAGGTTCTTCCTGGCTCATCCCCGCACCATTGCAGCCTTCGGTCGCCAGTGCAACCGTCGAGGTATCTATCCAGACACCATCGATATGGACGGGAGCAAAATAATCACGTGGCGCAATGTACCGATTTTTCCCTGTAACAAGATTCCGATTACCAAGAATCAGACCAGTTCTATCCTTATACTCCGCACTGGTGAGAAAGATCAGGGCGTGATTGGCTTACATCAAACTGGTATCCCGGACGAATACCAACCCAGCTTGTCTGTCCGATTTATGGGCATCAGCGAAAAGGCGATCATTTCTTACCTCGTTACAGCCTACTATTCCGCAGCCGTCCTCGTCCCCGACGCACTTGGCATCCTCGAAGATGTCGAAATCGGTCGCTGAGGGTAGGGTTAGTGCATCTGAAATATCTGTAGCGATTTGCCAAGATCGGGATATGGCTTAAGGAGGCAGGAGGATGAAGGCAGGAGGCAGGAGGCAGGAGGTAATCCCCATAAATAAATTTAGGGGATTTATGATGGACGCTGTATTTTTTGCGCTGCGCGTCTCAAAATACATTTTTAACCTTTATTCATAAATAAATTTAGTTGCTCTCAAACCCGTTTGGCAGAGGGCAAAAAATATATTTTCTGCCTCCTGCCTTCTGCCTCCTGCCCTCTGCCTTTCTTCGGTAAAGACATTACTTCTTTAGTGCCAGAGTTAAGCCATCTGCGATCGCTACTAAACTAAGACTAACTCGCTGGTCTTGATGCAGTTTTTGATTAAAGGCACGAATTCTTTTAGTTCTATTATCTTGCACTTGGGGGTCGGCAACCCTACCTGACCAAAGGACATTATCGATCGCAATCAGTCCCCCCGGCCGCACTAATTGCAGCGATCGCTCATAATAGCCATCATAATTGCTCTTATCTGCATCAATGAAGGCAAAATCAAAACTTTCCGCTTCTCCTGTTGCGAGTAGCCGATCCAAAGTCTCCAAAGCTGGGGCAATGTGCAGTTGAATTTTATCCGCCACTCCGGCTTGCTGCCAATAACGCCGAGCGATCGTTGTAAATTCCTCACTGATATCACAGGCTACCACCTTACCGTCGCTCGGTAACGCCAATGCCACCACCAGGGAACTATAACCTGTAAATACCCCAACTTCCAAAGTTTTCTTTGCTCCCAACAGTTGCACCAGTAACGCCAAAAACTGCCCCTGTTCGGGAGCAATTTGCATTTTACCTATGGGATATTGGGCTGTTTCCTGTCTCAGTTGGGTTAAAATTTCCGGTTCTCGGAGAGATATTGATAGTAAATAGTCATAGAGATTTTGTTCGAGTCCTAGTGTTTGAGTTGTCATAACGTGCGTTACTGCTGGATAAATCCTAGATAATTTAGACTTTTACAAAGAAAGGCAGGAGGAAGGGGACAGGGGACAGGGGACAGGAGGAAAGAAGTATGAATGAAAACTTTAGTTCTGGGCCAATGCCCAATTCCCAATTCCCAATGCCCAATGCCCAATGCCCAATGCCCAATCCCCAATCCCCAATTCCCCAACTTTTGCTGCCAAGATTAGAATTAGAATTGACGTGACATTCTCCTAATAGCCAAAGTGCCAGACTCTCTGCCATTAAGCGATCGCTATCTTGCCTTAATCGATGAAATTGTCGAAACCACCCTCAAGGGCAAAATAAGCTCTGTAGAACAGGTGTATCAAATGCTGCTTAAAGGAATCACTTCCGGGACAGGGGAAGTTTTTGAGCTAGCTTTGAGCGATCGCCTGAATTCTCTCCAAAGTCAAGTAGATAGCCAAAAAGACGAACTCAAGAAAGCCAAGGCTACTCGAAGTTTGAGAGCCATTAAGACTATTCAAAGTCAATGGCAACGCTGGCAAGAGCAAAATAAAGCCACAGAAGCGATCGCCTCGGCAGTTACAGAAATTACCACAGCCCCCGCTGACGAGCGTCTGGCGGTATTTATCCGGGTTACTGACCCCAATCAGAAGTATCCCCTAAATTTGCAACAGCTACAGCAGTTATCAAAATCATTACAGCAATTTGCTCAGGTAGATTCTGATTTAGAACAATTGTCTGAAGGGATCACCCGTGGTTTAGCTTCTTGGCAGCGATTGCAAGACAACTTGCTCAGTTGGATGTACGAGCAAAAAGAATCTCTGGGATTTGGCGGCGTACCGGGAGAACGTGGCCCTTGGGCAAGTTGGGCGAAACAACTCAATAGTGAGTTCCCCCAAGCACTTCTTCGCACCTTGGCTAGGGAAGAATCGGTAATAGAGTTTACCGAGCGACAACGAGGAATCACCCTCAGAGATTGGGTGGAAATGGCATTGATTTTACAGTACTTGCAACGGGGACTAATTAACTGGTTTGACCAACAAGCTTACGATGTGAAAGCGGGGCCAAAGTTGTCCATTTCCACTTTTTTGACCTTTGCAGTGATTTGGAGTCAGTTAGCAAGTGGTTTTGGCAGCATTGGGAAAGTGTACGGCGATGCCTGTTCTCAAATCATGCTCCAGATTTTACGAACCTTTGCCCAGCGTCCATATTTTCCCTTTTACGGCGGCATTTTTGCCTCTTTTACTGGCACTTATTTGCGAGATGCCCTCGATTATTTAGATGAACCGCTGCGAAAAGGCGAAGGAACCCAAGAGAAATCGCGAATTTTGACCCTTTTAGGCTATTCTCAGCGTGCTTTGGGACAATACCAGCGCTCTATTGACTTTCATCAGCAGGCGCTAGAGATCGCTAGGAATGCAGGCGATCGCGCTTGTGAAATTGCCAATCTTAACCACCTCAGCCGCACATACGTGCAACAGCAAAATTATGCTGAGGCAATTAACTACAGTCAACGAGGATTAATACTGAGTCGGCAAGCAGGCGATCGCACAGGAGAAGCAAACGCGCTGGTAAATTTAGGTTACAGCGAAGTCATGCAAGCTCAAGAATTGGAAAACTTAGAACCAGAAACTTATGAAGCCGCAATTAATTATTTAGAACAAGGTTTAAAATTATCAGAAAAATTAGGCGATCTTCAAAGTAAAGCCTTATGTGTCAGCAGTTTAGGAATTGCCTATCTAGTAATTGGACAACACCAAACCGCAATTAAATATCTCGAAGATGGCTTTAAAACAGCGCAAGTTTCCGGTGATTTGTATCTACAGGGGCGGAACTTAGCTTATTTGGCAGAAGCTTATTATCATCTGCAAAATTTGGAAAAGACTGTTTACACAGGCTGCTTGGGAATGTATCTTTTAGAGCAAATTGCTTCTAGTGAGTGGCGACAACCAGCAGGGTTACTGACAATTTTGCAAGGACAAATAGGAGCAGAAGCTTTCCAAAAGTTTTTACAGCAACATCGCCCGAAAATTATTGCGATTATCGGTGTAGATGGGTACGATCACATTCCGCAATTGTTAGAAGAATACAAGCAAGATATGTAATACCAATTTGAAAAAAGAATGCGACCAATAGACCATCTTGTAGAGACGCGATTCATCGCGTCTTTACCCAAGGATATGTTGTAATCATTAATTGAATTGGTATAAGAAAGTATTGACAAAGAGTTAAATCTTAACCCAAGCGTATTGCGCTATAAATGTTACACAGACACCTGAATTTTGCTGTAGATTTAGGAAGTTTGCTTCTTTTCTATTTGGTAAGCCTGCAATAGATATTCACCATTGAAATGAATCAGGTGAGTAGAATCTTCAGCAACCCAAACATCTGTTTCCCAAGCCATCTCTGCCAGATAAGCCACCATTGCCTTACGACTGAGAAATGTTGTTACCATCACCAGAGGTATTTCGGCAGTTCTAAATAGAACTTCAAGTTCCTTCTTTCGTTTAGGATTAATTGGCCCATGTGAGGTTACAGCTTCAATCAGCACCAACCAGTTATTTGTGGTGAAGTGAATAATCACATCTGGCATTTTGCCGTGGGAATCAATGTTAACGCCTAAATCTGCCAATGCTGCTTCATCGAAGTGGGCGAACTTTTCATCTGTATCGCCAATATAGATAAGCTTTCCACTAGGAGTAAAACGAGGGGCAAAATCATTAATAATTTTTTCAATCAGAATATTCTGACCACCTGGTGATAAAGTTTTGATTTCTCCGTTAATTACTATCGGAATACGGGACATTTCACGCTCTTGAGCATATTGCTTTTTCAGAGTTTCAACTGAAGCAAGGTAAGTGCGAATGTTCTTTTCCCATTCGTCAGTACCGTAAGTTCTTAATAGTTCTAACGCACTATTTTCAATCTGATATACAGTTTTGGGACTGTTGATAGGGCGGCTTAAATCATCTGGATTAGCAACTATCAAACCTGCATCCAGAAATTGATGCACTGTCTGGCGGCGAACTGTTTCCCGTGTGTTCGGCTTATAGGTTTTGCCATAATGTTGAGCCATAAAGCCCATCATCGGCGTAATTCCAATCAAAGGAGAAGTTGCTAATTGCCAAGAGTCTATCGGTTTTAAATCAAGCAATGCCAGGAGGGTTAAAGCTGACCGTTCATTAAGCTGTGCTCGTGGAAAGCCCAATTGTGTCAAGATTTGCAACGCTTCATCAATTCGAGATTTAGTTGCAATTGGATTATTCTCTGACAGATTTGACATACTCAATAGCTGATTTTCTATAAGTTCATCAATTTCCTGTAAAGAAGGAAATTCTTCTTTAAACCCCGTCCCTAACAACAATAGCTGTGACAAACTAGGGTACTTTAATTTTCGCAAATCTGTTGCATTGACCTGAGTATGTCCATTGAACAACCGAAAGAAAGCATCAACTAGGGTTGAATTGAGATAAACAGCAAGCCCACGAGCCAAGAAAAGGCTAACTCCACGTCCATCTTTGTGAAAGTAATTCAAGTGATTTTCAAAGCCGACATATTCATAATTAAATTGGTTTGCATCATAAACCACCGCAACAACACGCTTTTTCTCTTCTTTCGATGAGAATCTTTTGGATAGAACATAATGCTCATTTGGTATCAAAAGATTCGCTGTTTCTTCTATATGAACTATTGCTTGGGGCTTTTTAGTTATTTTTGGGTACTCTACATATCCATTCGATAAATTCACTGGATATATTAAAGGAACGGTATCGTTTTCTATATTTTCTCTTAGGTAATCTTTAGCTCTAAAATCTACTACTCGTCCAGTTGAAACTGTTAGCCCTAAATCTTTCAAGGTACAGGTAAAAAGTTCTATTCTCTGAACAATTTGCTGGCTAATGTTATCTGGAATAATATGAATAAACTGCTCTAAATCATCGAGGTGAACCAAGTCTAAATATGGTACAGAGTGTGACATAAGCAAGTCATCATTAGCACCAAAGCTGGTATTTATGATTACGCTGCTAAACTTTTGCCTTTGTTTTGTAGCTTTGATGATGATAGTTTCCTGTAAAACATCATCATCACTAAATGCTTCTTGCCGCGACTCAAAAAGATGTATTTGTTGTAAAGCCATCATTTCTAAAAACATCTTGCGGAAGTCACGAAAATAGGGCCCATTACAAAAACTGCGCGGGGTAATCGCTACAAACTCCCCACTTGGTTTTAAAAGTTGCGCTGTAGCTGCCATAAAACCAGTATAAAGATTGCTAGTCTCCAAACCGATCGAACGCAGCAATTCGCGCACCTTGGAATGAGCATTGATTTTCAAATAAGGCGGGTTGAGAATAGCATGGGTAAATTCTGTTGCGTTTGCACTATTCAATAAACCCATCTGAAGTAGCCTGACTGCATCTTCGATAAAATCAGTCTCACGAATTTCGTAATTGAAGGAAATACCCACACGTTGACATTCCCTCTCACATAGCTCTAGAGTCTGATGCAAATATCTAATTAGAAAAGGGTCAATTTCATAAGCTACAACGCGCAAACTTGAGGTTTGTTGTCGATGCTGGCATACTTTTTCCACAAAAGCGGCTAGTAATGAACCGATTCCTGCTCCAGCATCAAGCAAGGATATTTCAGGCAAATCTAGCCTATTAAACATCTCAACCATCAATTGGGCTACTGAAGCGGGAGTCAAAAATTGACCCATTGATGCTTTTTTATCTTGCCTTAGCTTTAAACTTGCTACAGCCCGGTGAAGATCCACTTCTGCAAGCAAGTTTCCACTTGATAGTTTTGCGAGGCTGGTAAACTCTAAATTACTGTTATGACTTGCTACGAAAGCTCTAATGCTTGATGGGACGATCACGGTCTGTCTTCTTAATTGCTATCAAGTTTACAACAACTTTACGGCATCTTGATGCTGAAGCAGACCAAGTTTGCGATCGCATCGTGCAGAACCTTAGACTCACAGAAGTCCTGCTGATTCATATAATCGTTTGACCATTGCTGAAATCCTTGCACCATAATCCAAATCTGCTGACCAGCGCCCTGATAGCTGATCAATTAATGGCGCAATCCCGCGTGTGACAAAGCGAAACCTAGGATCTACTACTTCCTGTACCAAAGGTTCTAAACTGGCGTAAGCTTTCAAATGTTGGATGTGCGCCCTGACTCCAATTCTGGCACTTGCAAAAGATGCAGCCTCCGAGCCACCACCAATTGCACCTAAGCCTGCAAAGTTATTTTGCTCAGGTCTAATATCGCTACCAAACCGTAAAAATCCAGTTTCTACACACATTTGGCAAAAGGCAATATCATAGTTCACTCCCTCTATTCCTGCTTCTTCCCGATAAAGTTTTGGGATATCAGGGAACTTTACTAAAGCATTTTCATTATTGTTTCTCAGAAATAATTGTAACTGTACTTCTGAAGTATTCCCGTTTGACATCACCCGCTCAAATTGACCAGAGCAAACCATCAAATTCGAGCGCAAGCTAACAGTACGCGTTGCAGCATCCCAACTAACTGCAACATTAAAATCTCGCAGTTCAATCGCTTTAACATAAACTACTTTGCGATAGGTAATTCGATTGACATTAGCTGCTTTTGAAAGGTCAATCCGCAGACGGTCTACTAAATCAATGGGGATGTAAGCATTTCCATTAACTAAAACTCCTTGCTCCGAGTAATTTTGCCCATTAATATTGATATTAATCGGCGGATAATTTGCATCGGCTGGAGTTCCAGGAGTCGGGTCAATTACACGACTCCAAGTGACTAATCCATCGGCAATTCCTAAAGCAAAATCGCGGCGACGAGTTTGCAGCAAAGCCCGATCCTCTGGATTGCTGAGAAACCCCACTTGCATCACCAAAGCTGGAAGGGTTGTCTGGCGACAGAATGCTAAACTACCCAAGCCGCTATTTGTATCTGCCTTGACTCCCCGATTCGGTAATTGCGGTACACGGCGTAATAACCCCACTAGTAACTGTTCAGCATTGCTTTTGCGATCGCTATTATTAGCAATATAAAAGACGCTAGCCCCCCGCACAGAAGGGCTGCTAGCTGCGTCAGATTCAATTTCTAGGGCGACATCACCCCGGCGACCACGGGAATTGATCCAGGTGATAGTTTGGGCGGCGCTCAAGTCATCAGGAACCGCCAAAATTTCCAAACTCCGCGCTCTCAGTTCCGTGACAATCAAATCCCGCAGCAGAATCATTTCTTTTGCTTCAGTTGTACCACCTGCGATCGCACCTGGATCGATTCCTCCCGCTTCTTTGCCTCCATGAGCCGCTGATATAAAAATACGTCCCATTTTCAGTATTTCCTCTGAGAGATTTTAGTGTAAGCAATTCTACAAATCATTTTTGGTCTAGCAACAAGAATATAATAGCTATCAGAAGTCTAAAGTCATTTGTCCTTTGGTATTTCTCCAAAGTTCATGACCAATGACCAATGACCAATGACTAATGACAAAGCCATGCAAATCCCCCGCTTGCACCCAGACACAATTGAGGAAGTGAAATTACGGGCTGATATTGTAGATGTCGTCTCGGAATACGTAGTTTTACGCAAACGTGGAAAAGATTTTGTCGGTTTGTGCCCTTTCCACGATGAGAAATCTCCCAGTTTCACTGTCAGTCAGACCAAGCAAATGTATTATTGCTTCGGCTGTCAAGCTGGGGGAAATGCCATTAAGTTTGTGATGGAGTTGGGAAAGCGTTCTTTTGCTGATGTGGTGCTGGATTTAGCACGGCGTTACCAAGTCCCTGTGCAAACTCTCGAACCCGAACAACGCCAAGAATTACAGCGTCAGCTATCTTTGCGTGAGCAGTTGTATGAAGTTCTGGCTTCGTCAGCACAGTTTTATCAACACGCACTCAGACAATCACAAGGGCAAAAGGCACTTAAATATTTACAATCTAACCGCCAACTCAAAGAAGAAACTATACAGCAATTTGGTTTAGGTTACGCCCCCGCAGGTTGGGAAACCCTTCATCGCTATCTAGTGGAAGACAAACATTACCCAGCGCAAATATTAGAAAAAGCGGGATTGATTAAGCCACGCAAGGAAGGCGGTGGTTATTATGATGTATTTCGCGATCGCCTGATGATTCCCATCCGTGATGTTCAAGGGCGCGTCATTGCCTTTGGTGGGAGAACTTTGACTGATGAACAGCCTAAATATTTGAATTCACCAGAAACCGAACTTTTTAGTAAAGGTAAAACCTTATTTGCCCTCGATCAAGCCAAAGATGGGATTTCTCGACTCGATCAAGCGGTGGTGGTAGAGGGATATTTTGATGCGATCGCTCTCCACGCTGCTGGTATTAATAACGCCGTCGCCTCCCTCGGTACAGCTTTAAGCTTAGAACAAGTCCGGTTAATATTACGCTACACCGAATCGAAACAATTAGTACTCAACTTTGATGCTGATAAAGCCGGAACTAATGCCGCAGAACGGGCGATCGGTGAAATTGCTGAATTAGCATACAAAGGCGAAGTTCAGCTAAAAATTCTCAATTTACCCGATGGTAAAGATGCTGATGAATATTTGCATAGTCACACCCCAGAAGATTATGGAGAACTGCTAACAAATGCGCCACTTTGGCTAGACTGGCAGATTCAGCAAATTATTCAAGACCGCAACTTAAAACAAGCTACTGATTTTCAGCAAGTAACTCAGCAATTAGTCAAATTACTTAAAAATATAGCTAACAGCGATACACGCAACTATTACGTTTCCTACTGTGCAGAAATACTCAGTTTGGGAGATACCAGACTTATACCCCTACGAGTCGAAAATCTGCTCACTCAAATTGCTCCGGCTGCGGCTACATACTCTAAGCCTGTGTCAGCGAAGAAAGCATGGGGAAGTAGCAAATCCCCATTCCCCACTCCCCATTACCCCTTATCCCCAGAGGGGGCCCCACCTTCCCCACTCCCCACAGAACGCAGCCTTTTAGAACACGCAGAAGCCTTGTTATTGCGAATCTACTTACATTGTCCTGAACAGCGTCAAGCGATTATTGCCGAACTAGAGGAGCGAGATTTGCAATTTAGTCTTTCCCACCACCGATTTTTATGGCAACAGATTTTAGAAATTTCATCGGGTGATGGAGAAACGAGAAATTTTGCGTCTCTACCAGATTTAATTTCCCGCCTGCAAGACCGATTCTTAGAATTTGGCAGCGAGATGGAGTTAATTTCCCATTTATTTCATGTGGATGAAAAAAACCAAAAAGAAATACTTCGGACTCCGCAAGTGGTTCAAGCTGCGATCGCTTGCATGGATTTGGTGATGCTTGAAAAACGTTATCGCCACTTTTTGGAATTATGGCAGCAAACCGATCCCGAAGCTGAACCAGAGCGCTATCAATCGTATTATCAGGCTTTCTACGCTGAAAAAATCAAGCTTCAGCAAATAGACCGACAACGGTTATTTTCGATCACAGACTTGTTGTAGTTTCGGTTTCCGCAGTCAAAAGTTCTTGCTTTAAGGCTACTGAGTAATCACTTATAGCTAGATTTTAAACACTAAGTAGACAAAGTAAAAATAAGTTTCTCGGCTTAAAAACTCTATCTGACTCTGAAAACTGCGATAGCGGGTAGTCGGTGTGGGAGACGAATGTGCATCCATTCCTAAGCCTCGTGCCATCAATATGGCTCGCTTCATATGCAATGGATCGCTAACAATAAGAAACTTGGTTAATTGGTGAGTATTCGCTACTTCCAAAGCATTTTTGAGGTTCTGGTGAGTTGTGCGAGATTCAGTTTCAGTGAAAATGTCAGCAGCTTTTACCTGTTGCGCGATTGCATAATTTTTTCCAACTATAGCTTCAGCTAGTTCATTACTTTCGCCCACTCCACCAGTAAAAATGATCGTTTTAACAGATCCATTTTTATATAAGTTAATGGCGTGCTTGATTCGCTCTCTGAAAACAGGAGATGGTTCTTGTCCCCAAACTGCCGCTCCTAAAACAATTGCTGCATCTGCCTTGATATTATTAGTACTGTTGCCATATAAGTAAATACTTGAGGCAGAAGATGCGATCGCCAGCAACAAGGCAGATATCAAAGTCACTGTAACCCAAATTAACCATTTTTTGGGAATTTTGTAATTGAGCATGGGGCGTTGTTGAAAGAGTAATCCTTAACCCTGTTTTGTCACTCTCGAAAAACAATAATCTCAGCGAGATTCTGAAATTTTGATTTAATCAAGCTTTGAGCTTTTATTTTCTAACACTAACTAAAATTTCTAGCTTTAAAGTGGAAAATAAAGCCCCGAAAGGCTTTCAGCGATTGGGTTATCCCAAACTGACAAAAGAGGGTTAAGAACGAAGATCAGCGATCGCGTTTCGCAGAACGGCGCGATGCGGAGGAACGAGCACCAGGCTTATCACCATTTGTCGCGGGCGGCGCTGCCTTACGTTTAGCTGATGTCTGTGGTAACGGTTTAGGAGTACGAGCCGGACGCTTATCACCTCCAGGCTTGCCTCTGTGTTGGCGTACATTTGGGATTGGTTCGGGGTTAGCATCGGGGTTGGGCGCAAAACCAGCAACTACTTCCTTTGGCAAGCGCTGTTCAATCAGTTTTTCGATATCTGTCAATAAATGCTGTTCATCAACGCACACCAGCGATACCGCTTCACCTGATGCGCCAGCGCGACCGGTGCGCCCAATGCGATGAACATAATCTTCTGGTACATTGGGCAAATCGAAGTTAACTACATGGGGCAGTTCGCTGATATCAAGACCCCTAGCAGCAATGTCCGTCGCCACCAATACTTGTAATGTGCCATTCTTGAACTTTGCCAGAGCATTGGTACGCACAGGCTGACTCTTGTTACCGTGGATTGCCAATGCTTGAATCCGGTCTTCACCCAACTGCTTCACTAAACGGTCAGCACCATATTTAGTACGAGTGAACACTAGCACTTGATACCAATTATCTCTCCGAATCAAGTGAGCAAGTAATTGACGTTTCTTGTCACGGTCTACCTGATAAACTTTTTGGGCGATCGTTTCGGCGGTAACGTTGCGGCGTGCTACCTCAATCATCTTCGGGTTATTGAGCAGTCCGGCGGCTAATGCCTTAATTTTGTCTGAGAAAGTAGCGAAAAATAGCAAATTTTGTCGCTGTTTGGGCAGAAGTGAAAGGATGCGGCGGATATCATGAATAAAGCCCATGTCCAGCATCCGATCTGCTTCATCCAGAACCAAAACCTCAATATGCGATAGGTTCAGCGTCCCCTGCTGTACGTGGTCTAGTAGTCGCCCTGGAGTAGCGACCAGAATATCCACTCGACCCCTCAAACGCTGTTTTTGCAGATTAATACCGACTCCGCCAAACATCACCATCGAGTTGAGATTTAAGTACTTGCCGTACTCGCGCACGCTTTCTTCCACTTGTGCCGCGAGTTCGCGAGTCGGGGTGAGAATCAGCGCCCGAATTGGTGGGTATCCATTAGACGTACCTTTGCTCTTGTTGGACGACAAACGATGCAAAAGCGGTAGGGTAAAACTAGCGGTCTTGCCAGTGCCAGTTTGTGCCCCAGCTAACAAATCGCTACCCGACAATACAGCGGGAATCGCCTGCATCTGAATTGGGGTGGGTTCCGTGTATCCTCGTTCGGTAACGGCACGGATAATTTCATTGGACAAGCCGAGATGAGAAAAAGACATAAGACTCCAAAAATAGCATCGGCCTGTCGCCAATGATGGCGTCAGTCTTAGGCGGACGAATAAAAAATTATTGAAAGGCTGGATGGGCAGTAGCGCCAAGACTGAGAGCGAGTGCCGCAGTAGTTAATCTTAACAGATTGCCGTCTATTGTGTTGTTAAAGTTGCTCTGATTCAGTGTTGTGTTAAATTGGCATTACCTGCTTGTAAAGCAAAGTATTGAACAAATAGGAGAAATTCATTATCGCAATCCAAAAGCAACTGATTAATTCACAAATCAAGTCACCTAGTGTCTTCTTGATTGACCATGAGAATAACAATCGTGGTCTGATTGACACCAATGAGGCGCTACAGCTAGCCGAAAGCTTAGAGCTTGACTTAGTTGTAGTCTCCCAAGGTAAAGACGCTCCGATCGCGAAGATTCTCAACTATGGGAAGCTTCAGTATCAAAAGAAAAAACGTCAGAGCCAGAGTGCTAGACCCACGGTAAAGGAAGTTAGATTCGGTCTAAACGTGGGTGTCGCTGATTACAATTTACGTATTGAGAAAGCAGTTCAGTGGTTGAGTAAAGGCGATTCAGTCAAGTTTGCCATCCGTTTACGAGGCCGAGAACATCAATATCGTGACCAAGCAGGAGAACTGCTAGACCGAATTGCCAATGATCTCAGTCAAGTAGGTAAAATTCAGTCCTTGGATAAACGCGCACTAATTGTTCAAGTCATTCCTGCCTAGTTATCTTGCGATCGCTGGAGGATGTATTTGTGGCAGCTTGGAAGAAACCAAAAAAGCCGGAGACAGTACTGTAACTTCTATAGAAAAAATAATGAAGATTGCTCAGTGCTAAGTTAAAGACCGTCCATAATAGTCGGGGTATTTACCAAACAATTCGCAATTCGCAATTTGCAATTCGCAATTTGATTAGGGCGAAAAAACGAATTGATTAATTGCCTAAAAGTGGGTACAAGCCCCCACCATACGTAGGTTAGTGGTCTTAAATCAGTGGTGGGTACAAGCTCCCACTGATTTAGTTGCGTTAGCAAAGCGGGGCGTTAGCCCATTGCGAATTTACAATTGCGAATTGGGTTGACCTTCTGACCAAACAAGCGCCACGCGCCGGGATCTAACCAATCAATCGGCGCGTTTAGTGATTAAGTGTGTCAAGGCATCAATCAAGCGATCACTTTCCATTGGTATAATGTCTCTCCCATGCATCACATCCTGAGTAATATGAAAATGCACTAACGCTCCTAAGAGAATTCTTGCTGTTGCCTCTGGGTCAGGTATATTTAGCTCAGGAGCAGCCAAGTATTGAGTGAGAGTTTCCGCCACTGGCTTAATCATCGCCCGAACACATATTTGAGCTAACTCAGGAAAACGACCAGATTCCCCTATTAATACTCGCATAAATGCAGTATGTTCTTGGTCGCTATTCATCAAATCTAATGCTTTGGTTCCTATGTGATGCAGTACGGCTGCTGGTTCTCCGGCAATCGGTTCTGTGCCAAAAATGGAGTTATTCTTTTTGCTCGCCAGTTGCTCTAACAGTACTTTAAAAAGTCCTTCTTTGTCTTGAAAGTGGCTGTAGACTGTCGCTTTAGAAACACCTGCTGCTACTGCTACTCGATCCATACTTGTACCAGCATAACCATTTTGGAGAAACTCTTGCATTGCCCCTTGCAGAATTTGCTCCACTTTATCAACGGAATTATCGCGATCAACTTCGTCAGATTTAATGCGTACCATTTATTAATCTTCCTCTCTTATAAACAATTTTAATAGATGCGGCAATTTACCCTACGTCATTAATCCCAGTCCTGACAAGCATTCTGGTTTATAACTCAAGGCAAGCTGATTAAATTGAGAATTCTACCTTTGTGCTATTGACTAAACTAATCCGTTTAGTTTAGCATGAATTGAACTGAACAGTTTAGTACAAGTTGCTAATGGGGAAAAGTGAACACTATGGTGCAGAACTGGAAACGAGAGGATTTAAAGTCTCCCCAAAATCTTTTGCGATCGCCAACTACATTAGCAATAATTACATCTCTATTAATAGGTGGAGCTAGTGTTTACACGGTACTAAAGTTTCAGGCTACCGCTAATGAGAAGCAAATAGCGCCAGTAGCTATTCAGCCAGTGGTAAAAACAGTCACAGCATTGGGACGTTTAGAACCAAATGGAGAAGTTATAAAACTGTCTGCAACTTCTTCTACTGAGGGGAGTCTGGTTCAGAAGTTATTAGTAAAAGAAGGCGCTCGCGTCCAGGCTGGACAGGTAATTGCCATTATGGATAGTCGCGATCGCTTGCAAGCAAGTTTAGTTGAAGCCCAAAAACAAGTTCAAGTTGCCAAATCTAACCTTGACCAGGTAAAAGCGGGAGCAAAACAGGGAGAAATTGGTGCAAAACAAGCTGCTGTCAGCCGTCTGCAAGTCGAATTAGAGGGAAATGTCAAAACTCAGCAAGCCACAATTGATCGCCTAGAAGCAGACTTGCAAGGACAACGAGAGAGTTTACAAGCAACGGTGGATCGTGTTGCAGCTGAAAAGCGGAACGCTCAAGTAGATGTGCAACGCTACGAAGCTTTATACAAAGCAGGGGCAATTTCTAGTCAGCAAGCCGATCAAAAACGCTTGAGTGCAGAAACTTCTACTCAGCAGGTAATTGAAAACCAAGCCAATAAGACAAGAACTGTCGCTACTTTAGAACAGCAAATTAAAGAAGCCAAAGCGAACCGCAACCAAACCCTCGCTAGCTTGCAACAGCAGATTAACGAAGCCAAAGCCACCCTTAACCAAACAGCTGAAATCCGTCCGACAGATATTGCTAACGCCCAAGCAGAGGTAGACAGCGCTCAAGCGACTGTGGCAAAAATTAGAGCGCAACTCGATCAGGCTTATGTCCGCGCACCGGAAGCGGGACAAATTTTGAAGATTAATACAAGGGCTGGAGAAACCGTTTCTAATGACGGGATTGTAGAATTAGGTCGAACCGACCAGATGTATGCAGTTGCAGAAGTTTACCAAAGTGATATTAACAAAGTGCGATCGGGGCAACGGGTCAAGGTAATCAGCGATTCCCTCCCCGGAGAATTACAGGGAACCGTCGATTGGATGGGGATGCAGGTACAGCGGCAAAATCTCGTCAACAGTGACCCCTCTAGCAATATTGACGCCAGAGTAGTGGAAGTACATGTGCGACTAGATGAAGTATCTAGCGTCAAAGCTGCAAAGTTTACCAACCTACAAGTAAAGGCGGTAATTGAACTGTGATTGGATTTATTCAACAACTGCGGCAGCGAACCCCCCTGGGATGGTTGCAACTGAGTCATGAAAAAAGCCGTCTATTGGTGGCATTGGGAGGCATTGCTTTCGCTGATGTTCTTATGTTCATGCAGCTAGGGTTTCAGACCGCCTTATTTGAAAGTAATACTAAACTGCACAATAGTATCCAGGCTGATATTTTTCTAGTTAGTCCTCAAGCCCGTAACGTGTTAAATGCCTCCACCTTTACGCGGCGGCGACTGTATCAGGCAATGGATATACAAGGGGTGAAATCCGCAGAACCAATGTATGTCAACATTGTCGATTGGAAGAATCCTAAAACACGCCAAAAGACATCTGTGCTAGTTATCGGGATCAATCCTGAAAAGCCAGCCTTTGACTTAGCGGATGTGAACAGCCAGATAGATCGGGTGAAGCTACCAGACACCCTGCTGTTCGATCGCGCCTCTAGAGGAGATTATCAAGAAGCGATCGCTCAAGTTGATCAAGGGAAACCTGTGACAACTGAAATTGACCGCCGAACAATTACCATTAGCGGCTTATTTTCAATCGGCGCTTCCTTTGCGGCTGATGGCAACCTGATTACCAGCGACCAGAATTTCTTGCGACTATTTCCTAAACGAGAAGCAAGTAGCGTCAGTATAGGTTTGGTTCAACTAGAACCAGGTTATGACGCAAAACAGGTGAAAGCAGCTTTAGAATCTCATTTAGATGATGATGTTAAAGTTTTAACCAAAGCAGAATTTATCGAATTTGAAACAGATTATTGGAAAAAAAATACAGCCATTGGGTTTATCTTCAGCCTGGGTGTAGCAATGGGATTTATGGTAGGCGTGATTATCGTCTATCAAGTACTTTCTACAGATGTGAATTCCCATATCAAAGAATACGCCACTTTCAAAGCAATGGGCTATAACAATCTCTATTTATTAGGCGTGGTGTTTGAAGAGGCGATAATTTTGGCAATCTTGGGCTTTATTCCGGGAGCGATCGCACCTTTAGGACTTTATGCTTTAACTCGCAATGCCACCAATTTACCACTTTACATGACCGTAGCACGAGCCACCACAGTGCTAATGTTAACAATGATTATGTGTATTATTTCTGGTGCGATCGCTACTCGGAAATTACAATCTGCTGACCCCGCAGATATGTTTTAAAAACTGTCATTAGTCATTAGTCAGTAGTCATTAGTCCTTTGTAATTAGGACTTACGGAGACTCTAGTAATTATTCTCTACGACAGCGAAATTAGCAATTTTGGCCTAAGTCTTGGTAATAACAAATGACTAAAGACAAATGACAAATGACAAATGACAATCATCAGGAATAATCGAGCTATTTATGACTAGTCAATCCGTTATCTCTGTTAAAAATCTCGACCACTATTTTGGTAATGGTCAACTCCGTAAGCAAGTTCTTTTTGATATCAATCTGGATATTAACGCCGGTGAAATTATTATTATGACTGGGCCTTCTGGTTCTGGTAAAACGACACTTCTCACCTTAGCAGGCGGCTTGCGTTCTGCCCAATCTGGTAGTTTGCAGATATTGGGACAAGAACTTTGTGGCGCTAGTACAGGACAACTTACCCAAGTGCGACGCAATAACGGTTATATATTCCAAGCGCACAACTTGCACGGTAGCCTGACAGTACTCCAGAACGTCAGAATGGGCTTGGAAGTGCATAATAATATTTCACCGGACGAAATGAAAACCCGGTCAGCCCAAATGTTAGAGGAGGTAGGATTAGGGCATCGCCTCAATTATTATCCTGATGATTTATCTGGGGGACAAAAACAAAGAGTTGCGATCGCTCGTGCGTTGGTTGGTCGTCCTAAAATTGTCTTAGCGGATGAACCCACAGCCGCCCTTGACAGTAAATCGGGACGAGATGTGGTCAACCTCATGCAAAAACTAGCTAAAGAACAAGACTGTACCATTCTCTTGGTTACTCATGACAACCGCATTCTAGATATTGCCGATCGCATCGTCTACATGGAAGATGGCAAATTAGTAAATGACCGTGCTGTTGTTGCAGCCAGTTAGGCTACTAGTACCGCAAGGCGGAATTCGTAATTCGTAATGACGCTCCTGCGTCGCTAACGCTGCGCTAACGTAATTCGTAATTAATTGTTTGCAAAGGTTTCAGACGTTTAAGATGGGTGGCTTATTTGTGCCGTGCGGTACTAGGTCTTAGAATAAATTTCTAACGGACGATTTTAGATTAAGTTTACTACTCCGTATTGCATCTAAATAATAGATTTTAAATATCCCTTAACTTTTCAAAGTATCGGATAAAAATATCATAATTTTTGAGTGGAAATAACTCTAAGTTTTAAGTAGACATAATTTAGTGTCTACTTATGTTTTGTAGATTAATTATTATACCTGCATTTTGGTGTTTATATACAATTAATCATCCAAAGTTGGCATGATTCATAATTTTGACAAAAAATACTTATTTTATTGGCTTAATTTGATTCTGATTGTTGGCGCTGTTACAACTCGTAATTTTGAAACCGTTTACTATACCTGAATACTTTCATAAACCAAAGGTAGTTTCACAGTAAAACAAATTTATCAATCAGTAGATTTTCCTATCCAGATAAATACCTGATCTAACTAAAATGTCAACAATTTACAATTTTGTTATGGACTGTTAAGTGATAAATCAACAATAACTGACTAAAAAAGTAGTAATTAGCAAACAATTACGGATAAAAGCCTAATTTGTTCTTTTTTCTGCGCCACTAGTTAAGAGGTAATCTATGGTGCGAAACTCAAAGCTAGGGTACAGAACGTTCCCTAAGTCTATTCTGCGTCCATCTATTGTTATAAGCATAATTGCATCTTTATTGGTTGGCGGAATAAGTTTTTATATAGTAAAACGTGGGCAAAATTATGCAAATCCAGAGGCACAAGTACCAGCAACACAATTACCACAGTTAAAAACAGTAACAGCTTTAGGGCGACTCGAACCACAGGGAAAGGTAATTAAACTCTCTGCTGCGGTGTCTGCGGAGGGAAGTCGAGTAGAAAAGTTGTTGGTGAAAGAAGGGGATAGGGTAAAAGCAGGACAAGCGATCGCAATTTTGAACAGCCGCGATCGCCTCCAAGCAGCATTAAAAGAAGCGCAGGAACAGGTAAAAGTAGCCCAGGCAAACCTAAACCGCACCCAAGCAGGTGCTAAACGTGGTGAAATTGCTGCCCAAAAAGCTGCGATCGCTCGTTTAGAAGCCGAACGCCAAGGTGATCTTAATGCCCAAGCCGCGACAATTGAGCGATTCCAAGCCGAAGTGCGTAACGCCCAAGCCGAAGACGAGCGCTATCAGCGACTATATCAACAAGGCGCAATTTCCGCTTCTCAACGGGATAGCAAGCGTTTAAACTTGGAAACCGCCCAAAAAAGCCTACAAGAAGCCCAGGCACTATTAAATCGTACCCAATCAACTAGTCAGCAACAAGTTAAACAAGCCACAGCAACACTTGATGAAATCGCTGAAGTACGCGGAGTGGATGTAGAAGCAGCCAAAGCAGAAGTCAATCGTGCCATAGCAGCTATGAATCTGGCAAAAGTCAATCTTGAACAGGCTGTAGTGCGATCGCCCCAAAATGGGCAGGTATTTGAGATCCATACCCATCCTGGGGAATTAGTATCAAATGATGGCATTGCAGATATCGGCCAAACCAGCCAGATGTATGTCATAGCCGAAGTCTACGAAAGCGATATCAGCAAAGTGCATTCAGGGCAGCAAGTGCGAGTATTTGGTGATTACCTCCCGATCGAATTACAGGGAATCGTAGATCGCAAAGGCTTGCAAGTGCGACGACAGAATGTCATCAACACAGATCCCGTCAGCAATATCGACAACAGAGTAGTAGAAGTTCATATCCGACTAGATGAAGCTTCCAGCCGAAAAGCTGCCACCTTAACCAATATGCAAGTTAAGGCAGTAATTGAATTGTGAAAAGGGGATTGGGGACTGGGTAGTGGGTACTGGGGACTGGGAGATTCTGAAGTAGATGAGTGGAGTTCTGAAGTCCCCCCAATCCCCAGTCCCTAATCCTTTCAAGGGTAGGTATTTAATAAAGGCGTATTTTTGCAGGTAAAATACTATCTAGCTTTTATCAGCAGAATTACTACGGGTGCAGGAGGGTGAATGCAAGTAGGAAAAAGCGAGGAATTAAGAGAATGGACTAGAAAAGTAATTGAAAAAATGCCAAATCTCACAAAACCTCAAGCTGTTGTACTGGCAATGTGGACTTTTGGGATAGTAATGACCCAATCAAGTGGACTGACAACGGTTTCAGTATTTTTAGCAGAACTACTGGGTAAAAAGGAGAATACTATACGTCAGCAACTGCGGGAATGGTATCGAGACGCAGAAGATAAAACAAAAACTGGTCGAACTTCATTGGATGTGACATCTTGTTTTAGTCCACTACTATCTTGGATTCTAAGTCTTTGGCCTAAAGGTGAAAAACGTCTAGCATTGGCAGCAGATGCTTCAACTTTAAGCGATCGCTTTACTGTATTAGCAATTAGCATTGTTTACCGTGGCTGTGGAATTCCAATTGCCTGGAAAATAGTTGAAGCTACCATTCCTGGAAGTTGGAAACCTCACTGGGAAGAATTATTTCGCCATATAGACAAAACTGTACCACCAGATTGGTTTGTAATTGTCACCACAGATAGAGGGCTTTATGCTGAGTGGTTGTATCAACAAATCTTGAACTGTGGTTGGCATCCTTTTATGCGGATTAACCTTCAGGGGCAGTTTCAAATTAAAGGTACTGTTTCTTGGCTACCTCTAAATACTCTTGTTCGAGAAGTTGGTCAGTCATTTGAGTCATTGGTAACTTGTTTCAAAAGTAACCCGATTGAATGTACATTGTTAGCCCGTCATGACGAGGGCTATGCCGAACCTTGGTTAATTCTCACCGATTTACAACCCGAAGTTGCGGATGCTTGTTGGTATTCGATGCGCTCTTGGATTGAATGTCTATTTAAAGACGGTAAAAGAGGTGGTTTTGCTTGGCATCAAACTAAAATGACAGATACCAAACGAGCCGAGAGACATTGGTTAGCGATCGCAATCGCTACTTTATGGCAGGTTAGTGTTGGAGGTGCTATTGATGCCAATTTGCCTATTAGTAGTTTAGACGAATTACCACAAACCCACGTTGCACGACGCAATTTGAAAAATAGTGTCTTCCATCGTTGTCTCTCATGTTTCCGTCGTGGATTTTTAGTGATTAAGGCTGCCGTTCTTAATCGTCTTCCCCTACCTCAAGGTAGCTTTTTCCCTGAACCTTGGCCTTCCTTGACTCCACAACTCCATGTCTCTCAAATCACCCTCTCTACTGCCTGATTTTTAAATACCTACCCTTGAAAGAGTCCCTAATCCCCCGTCCCTAATCCCAAGTCCCTAATCCCCAATCCCCAGTCCCTAATTATGAGATTGCTCAAACAACTGCTACGGCGAACTCCTCTAGGATGGCTGCAACTGAATCATGAAAAAAGCCGTCTCTTCGTGGCATTGTCAGGTATTGCCTTTGCGGATCTTCTGATGTTTATGCAGTTAGGCTTTCAAACTGCATTGTATGACAGTAACACCAGATTACATCGCAGTTTGCAAGCAGACATTGTTTTAACAAGTCCCCAAGCCCGTAACTTGCCAAGCTTGTCTACATTTTCTCGTCGGCGACTTTACCAAGCAATGGATATACCAGGGGTGAAGTCAGCCGAACCAATGTATTTCAATAATGCGATCTGGAAAAATCCCCAAACACATCGTGAGACAGGGGTGTTAGTTATCGGCTTTAACCCAGACAAGCCAGCTTTTGACTTACCAGATGTTAACCAGCAATTGCAAACGATCAAAATGCCAGATACCGTTTTGTTTGATCGTGGTGCAAGAGGAGATTATCAAAAAGCGATCGCTCAAATTGACCAAGGTAAAACCCTGACTACAGAAATAGAACGGCGCACAATTACCATTAGTGGCTTATTCCAAGTCGGGGCTTCCTTTGGTTCTGATGGCAACCTGATTACCAGTGATCAGAATTTTTTGCGGCTATTTTCTGGGCGACAGTCCAGCAGTGTCAGTCTAGGTTTGATTGTTCTTAAACCAGGCCATGAACCGAAAAAAGTAGCAGCAATGCTCAAAGCCTACCTGAGAGATGATGTCAGAGTCTTAACCCACGCCGAATTTATTGAATTTGAAAATAACTTCTGGAGAACAAATTCACCCATTGGGTTTATTTTCAGCCTGGGTGTATCGATGGGCTTTGTCGTGGGCGTGATCATCGTCTATCAAGTCCTTTCCACCGATGTTAATGCTCATGTCCGGGAGTACGCCACCTTCAAAGCTATGGGATATCGCAATTACTACCTCCTAGGTGTGGTACTTGAAGAATCGTTGATCTTGGCAGCACTCGGCTTCTTCCCTGGATTGGGAGTATCTTTAGCACTTTACCAACTGACTCGCAGTGCCACAAATTTACCCATGTACATGACTGGAATTCGGGCATTGCAGGTATTAGTGTTGACTATCATTATGTGTACAATTTCTGGTGCGATCGCCACCCGCAAACTCCAAGCCGCCGATCCTGCTGATATGTTCTAAAAATTGTCATTTGTCATTGGTCACTGGTCATTTGCAAAGGACAAATGACGGTCATCACGAGTAATCAAGCTATTTATGACTAGTCAACCCGTCATCTCTATTAAAAATCTCGACCACTATTTTGGTCATGGTTCACTCCGCAAGCAAATTCTATTTAACATCAACTTAGAGATTAATGCTGGTGAAATTATTATCATGACTGGGCCCTCTGGTTCTGGCAAGACTACTTTGCTGACCTTAGTGGGTGGGTTGCGTTCTGCCCAATCTGGTAGTTTGCAGGTGTTAGGACGAGAACTTTATGGTGCGAGTGCTGAACAACTAGTGCAAGCGCGACGCCGTAATGGTTATATTTTCCAAGCACATAACTTGCATGGTAGTTTAACGGCACTCCAAAACGTCAAAATGGCTTTGGAATTGCACAAACATCTTGGGTTAAAAAAGATGCGAGCTAGGTCAGCCCAGATGTTAGAACAGGTAGGATTAGGAAATCATTTGCATTACTATCCTGATAAACTGTCTGGGGGACAAAAACAAAGAGTAGCGATCGCTCGTGCCCTAGTCAGTCATCCTCAAATAATCCTCGCGGATGAACCCACCGCCGCCCTTGACAGTCAATCAGGACGAGATGTAGTCAATCTCATGCAAAAACTGGCAAAAGAACAAGGCTGCACCATCTTGATGGTTACTCATGACAACCGCATCCTAGACATTGCCGATCGCATCGTTGACCTGGAAGATGGTAAACTCAAGTCAAAAGTAATACTATCAGCCTAAAATTGATCAGCGTATTCCATCATGCAAATTTTATACTCGCGGACTTACTTACCTAGTTTAAGTAATTTCCCCATACCGATTTCAATCTAACAGTGTGATATTAGTGTCCAGTTGAAAAAGTGTCCAGTTGATTCCAAGATTTCCTTCAAGTATATTATGTAATGAGTATGATCACAACGAGTTTCCTTTATTGCCTAACAAGTGAAACATATAGCAAGCCACAAGAGCGTTTTGCCATCAACCATAGTTAAATTTTATGCTCATTATCAATGCCATACACATTAATTATTAGAGTTAATACCGATTCACTAATAATTACAGATAAAATCATTCACCCTTGCAATCCATAAGTACTTAGAGAATTTCCTAACTCCTAACATTTATGGTTTATAACAACATCGGCTTCACACAGGAAACACTAGTAATAATAAGCTAGTCTATTTTCCAACACAAGCAAGGGGTTTTTTGTAGTTCTATGATTATTGAGAATAGCGCTAGTAGTTCAAACAAAAAGTTGCTTGGCTTTGATGTCAAAACTTTGACAGCCAATCGTCATCCAATAAATGTGTTAAAGGGAATATTTGCTGTTCTCCCAATCGCTTTGGCATTGCCTGTAGATGCTTTAGAAGTAAAAGTGACTCCAACTAATCCTAAATTAGGGGATACACTCTCGGTGGAGATCAATCTAGATAATCCAGAAAATGGTACAAATCCAACAGTAGCTAGTGGTAATAATACATACCCAGCTTTTGAGATTGCACCTAATCAGTATCGGGCTTTTATTCCCACAACTCCACTAGAAAAAGCTGGAACTAGAACATTTCGGATTGCAGGGGACGGTCAAGTGCAAAACTTGGCAGTGAATGTGCTTAATCGCAAGTTCCCCGTACAACGCATTACTTTGCCACCTGGCAAAGCTGGAGTGAAGGCTACAGAGCATGAACTTCAGCGTGTGGCAGCTTTTAAGGCACTACAAACACCAGAAAAGTATTGGAATGGAGTATTCTTAAGGCCAAATGCAGGGCGAATGAGTACAACCTATGGTGTACGTCGCTACTATAATGGTACATTTGCAAATGACTACTATCATCGTGGTCTTGACTACGCTGGTGCTGCCGGTTCATCCGTAATTGCCCCAGCCGCTGGGCGAGTTGCTTTGGTAGGTAGGGTATCCCAAGGGTTTCGGGTTCATGGTAACGTAGTTGGCATTGACCACGGTCAAGGAATAACCAGTATTTTCATGCACCTTAGTCGTATTAACGTTAAAGAAGGTGATTTTGTCAAAGCTGGTCAATTAATTGGCGCAGTAGGTTCAACAGGTGCTTCTACGGGGCCACATTTACACTGGGGTTTGTATGTCAACGGACAATCTGTTGATCCAACACCTTGGCGAACTAAGGTCTTTAACTAGTAGAGGCGGAGTTGATCACGTCTGTGAATAATTTGTGTATTTTTTGCTGAGAATTAGGCAAAACAAATTGGATTGATACCGTCCCTACCTTGCTTGGCTAACATAAATGATGATAAGCGTTATGAGTATCGAAAAAATTGTAGAACAAGCTCTCCAGGATGGTTATTTGACGCCAGCAATGGAAGCAGAAGTCGGTAGAATCTGTGACAACGCCTCGGAACTCTCAATTGAAGAGTATATGGCGCTGGATCGGCTGATGGGTGCGCTATTGACTGGTGAGGTAGTGGCGGTACCTCGCAAACAATTCATTAACGTTATGGAAGAATTGGTACTGACGGAAGCGATCGCACGAGTCGCAGAAATTGAAGCTACCAGCGAAAGTTCTCTGGATGTTGGGGATATTGCCGCTTACGCTCTCAATCGCCTACCACCTCTGTATGCTACTACAGAAGAGGGTGCTAACTTCCAGCGCCAAACGGCTCAGGCACAACTGCAAGACTTCATTTCTCAGCAAGTAAGTGAGGCGATCAACCGTTACCTAGATCGACCCAATTTCTTCCCAGAACGGCAAGCCTTGGGCAAAAACACTGGCAATGAGGTTGTACGCCAAGTTAGTGCTTTACTCCAAACATACGCACCTAATTTTGAGCAAAAATTATAATTTTAAGAGTCATTAGTCATTAGTCATTGGTCATTGGTCATTGCCACTAAGATAAGTACAAAGTTTTGCGTTGCCTAGTTCCCAGCCTCCAGGCTGGGAAACCATTCAGGGAGGCTCCGCCTCCTCTTTTTTGAACAAATAAATTAATCGCGTACTACCACTGCTGTACCTAAACTCACTTGGTCATACAACAATCGGACATCAGAATTACGCATCCTTAAGCAGCCGTGGGATACAGCCGTTCCTACCAGGTCAATTTCCGGCGTGCCATGAAAGCCAATTTCATTCCGTCCATCTGTCCAAAAACCAATCCATCTGTCTCCCAAAGGACTATCCGTACCAGCTTCAAAGACTTTGCCCGTAATTGGGTGACGCCAAATTGGATAGTGTCGCATGTGGATTATCTGGAAAGAACCTGTGGGCGTTTCCCAACCTTTCTTACCTATAGCAATTGGGTAGCTGGCTATCACCTCATCTCCTGCATATACATAAGTGCGGCGATCGCTTAAATCAACCACCACTTGCTTCTTCGCATCTGCCAGACTACTAGATGCTACTTGTTGGGCTGAAGCCTTAGACCATAGAGCTTTTGGCCAGCTATCCGCAACTGGATTTTGTCTTGCTGTTTGTGCTACCACCTGCGTCTTAGTTGGTAGATCGGTTGCTTTCGCGATATTTTTCTTAATGGTTTGGGGCTGATTTTGAGGCTTAATAGTAGAAGGCTTAAATGTAGATGCCTTTTGATTAGTTGCTTTCGCTACAGGTTTCTTAATTATTTTCGATTTAGTTTGAGACTTACCAGCAGAAGACCTGAGTGTAGAAGCCCTCCGAGTCGTTGCTTTCGCTACATTCTTCTTAATTGTTTTTGACTTAGTTTGAGGCTTAAGAGCAGAGGGCTTTGGTGTAAATTCCCTCTTCTGGGCAGTTGAGCCTTGGGTCACTTCACCAGGTGGCATAGAAGATGCGCCCATAGCAATTTCTCCTAAACTCACTTGAGAAAGATTCTTGTAGACTCCCTCTGGGCGGCTTCCCTTGGGATTGCTTAGGGTAGAATCTCGCCGCATCGAAGTAGATGCAGTCTTCTCAAACTGCTGTCCCGCCGTAGTAATGCGCCAATGGACACCTAAAGATAGAAATGCTGTGCCAAAACAGAGCAACATTACCATCCGCCCTACAGATTCATTTCTTAGCATTGCCATCGCCTATTGTTTATCCCTGACATATTTAGCCGAGCAATTGAATGTGTTCATCATCCTATTATCAAAAATTTATCAATACTTATCATTTCTGCTATAAATCTGCCAACACCTCTGGGCAAACTAAGACTATGCGAATTGTCCCAGCGGCAAAACTTCAAGTGAGAAACCTGATTACTCAAAAGTTCTGGGGATTGTAAGCCAATACTTGGACTTTTTGGTGGAACTCTTGAAATGTAGCAATCAATCATCAATGGTGTAGGTGGAAGAAAAACCATGTTTGAAAAACTATTGCTAGCAGTCACAATTACATTTTCCCTCAATTTCTTTTTTCAAGTTCGCGTACCAGAGCAAGATAACTCTAGTGCTGCCTACGGCCCACAACCAGAACAATCAGCAACTATTCTGGTAACAAAATCAAAAAAATAAATCACTATCTTAACAACCACAGCAACCTAACTTCCAGAAATTATTACCTGAATTTTAAAGGTATCAAGAAGTTAGAATTACAAAATTTTTATCTTCATCCTTATAACCAGATTTAATTATTTTAATCAAGCGTATATACCCAGTTGCGAAAAGTACTAAAATGTGCATATATAGTGCCTTTGTTAGTTGATGGGTGAAAAGGCAACCATGTGAGCAGTATAAGGAAAAAGTGGCCTTCCTTATTGCTATAAATGTATCCAAAATTGTATGCTTCAGTGTTCCAGTAATAAATCCGTCACCTTGGGATGGAACTTATGTCTCATTAGCAGGTCTAATAGATAGGGATGATTTAGAGCCAGTACGATCTATGAGTCAGTCGATTACTGTATCCTGGTCAACGGTTGATGCAAAGTATCCAGAAGCATCAGTGCAAGTTGACAAACTCCCTAACCACGATTTAATTTTGCGCTGTCAAGCGGGACTGCGACCAGATCGTGTTGCGTTTGCAGAATTATTACGCCGCTATCAAAGTCAAGTTGATCGAGTTCTCTACCATCTGGCTCCAGATTGGGCTGACAGAGCCGATTTGGCTCAAGAAGTTTGGATTCGAGTGTATCGGAATATTAACCGATTACAAGAACCTGCTAAATTTCGGGGCTGGTTAAGCCGCATTGCCACCAACTTGTTTTACGACGAGTTACGGAAACGCAAGCGGGTTATGAGTCCTTTGTCGCTCGATGCTCCCCGCTCCTTAGAGGACGGCGAGATGGATTGGGAAATCGCTGGTGATACTCCCGGCCCTGAAGAAGAACTGACAACTAGAGAATTTTACGAGCAACTGCGGGAAGCGATCGCGGATTTACCAGAAGTTTTTCGTACTACCATCGTCCTGAGAGAAATCGAAGGCATGGCTTATGAAGAAATTGCCGAAATCACTGGAGTTTCCTTAGGAACTGTAAAGTCAAGAATAGCCAGAGCTAGAACGAGGCTGCAAGCTCACTTGCAGAATTATCTAGACTCCTAATTTACAGTATTTTGCCTCTGCCCAATGGCAGAATTTAAGCATAGATTAAGAATTACCAGAAAGACGTAGATTGCCTCTGCCCTAAGGAGGAAAATTGGCTAATTTTCCCGAATTTCCCGCCCAGTTTACCCGTGTATGAATTGGTAATAATGTTAAGATGACTACTGATTCTCAGTTTTACGACCGTTCACCTTTGCAACTTCCTCAAGATTTGCCAGATGGAATGGACAAGCATACCAATGAATCAACGGGTCTTATGGATATGGTGAAGCGCGATCGCTTCGAGTTATTGAGTGCTTACCTCGATGGTGAAGTCACAGCTACCGAACGCAAGCAAGTAGAAGAATGGCTGGCAAATGATGCCTCGGTTCAATGCTTGTATGCCCGACTGTTAAAGCTGCGCCAAGGCTTGCGGACGCTCCCAGTACCAGCAGCCCAAGAGTCCCCAGAAGCAACAGTTCAGAAAGTTTTGACACGTTTGCACCGCCGCTCTCGTCTCAACTGGATGCTGGGGGGTGCAGCCGTTGCTGCTTGTGTGATCGGCGCAGTATCTAGCTTAGTACCTGGCGCTTCGAGAGTACCACAACTGGCACAACGACCACAAACAGAACCGATACAAACATCCTCAGCGTCTATAGTTCCCCCTTCGCCGCTGATGGTGGGATTAAATAACCCGGTAATTGAAATTCCTAAAGCAGCAGTAGCTTCTCCAGAAAATCCGGTTTATCGGGTACAACCGCAACGCCAGGACTCTAGACAGGATATAAACTAATCACAAACTTAACAGTTCACAGTTCATGACTGTATTTTGCAGTTAAACCTGAGCCACTCCACCAACCGTCAGGTTGGAGGCAGCCTCTTAATTGCTCAACTCGGTCTAGAGTCATTAAATAAACCCAAGCCCAACCCAGAGAGAGCGACTGTGAATCGTAAACCTCAATCATTTGTCGATTATAGAGGTTTGCTGATGGTTGTCTAGTTGGCTGGTAACTTTCCAGTACATCTAATTCATTTAAAATCTTTAGGTTGGGAAAAAAAAGTAAATATCCGTGAACTTGGCTATCTCCTAGCGTCATCGCCGGGTATCCCATTGGTAGAGCAAACAATTTACCTTGTGCAAAAGCTAATTTGACATCAACCACTTTACCAGCACAATATCTTTTATAGTTAGCTTCACCTGGTTTGAGCGTGCCATAGACAAAAACCCGCACCAAATCAGAAAATTCTATATTTGATTCAACCATTTAAACTTTCATTAAATGACTTTTTCCATACCCGAAAAGCTAACAGTTTGGGCATAATCAGGCTGATGCTCAATTATATAAATCTTTGAGTACTTGACCTACAATATAGGTTAACCTAGCAGGTTAACCTAGACAGACCCAGTAGGAGCATTTTTGGTGGATTCTCGATATAACCCAGCAGCAATTGAGGAAAAATGGCAAAAGACATGGGTAGAACTTGGCTTAGATCAGACACCCACAGCTAGCAACAAGCCAAAATTTTACGCTTTATCCATGTTCCCTTATCCATCGGGCAGCCTACACATGGGTCACGTCCGTAATTATACGATTACCGACGTGATTGCCCGCCTCAAGCGAATGCAAGGGTATAGGGTAATACACCCAATGGGTTGGGATGCTTTTGGCTTGCCAGCAGAAAACGCCGCCATTGACCGTGGTGTACCGCCAGCAAAGTGGACTTATCAGAATATGGCCCAGATGCGGCAGCAATTGCAGCGTCTTGGTTTATCCATTGATTGGGAATGTGAACTTGCTACCTGTTCACCAGACTATTACAAGTGGACACAATGGATTTTTTTGCAGTTTTTGCAAGCAGGGTTAGCTTACCAAAAAGAAGCAGCAGTAAACTGGGACCCTATTGATCAAACTGTACTGGCAAACGAGCAAGTTGATAACGAAGGACGTTCCTGGCGCAGTGGGGCAATAGTTGAGCGCAAATTATTACGCCAGTGGTTTTTCAAAATTACTGACTACGCCGAAGAATTGCTCAATGATTTGCATAAATTGACAGGTTGGCCGGAACGCGTCAAGTCGATGCAGGCAAACTGGATTGGTAAATCTACAGGCGCTTATTTAGAATTTCCTATCGTTGGGATAGATGAAAAAATCGGTGTTTACACCACACGCCCAGATACCGTTTATGGTGTCAGTTATTTGGTGTTAGCACCAGAACATCCTTTAACAAAAGGTGTCACTACAAAAGAACAACAAGCGGCGGTAGAAGTTTTTATTAAAGAAGTTTCCAATCAAAGTGAGTTGGAACGTACCGCTGAAGACAAACCTAAGCGAGGTATCCCCACAGGTGGTAAGGCAATTAATCCATTTACAGGCGAGGAAGTGCCTATTTGGATTGCTGACTATGTACTGTATGAGTATGGTACTGGGGCAGTGATGGGTGTACCGGCACATGATGTTCGGGATTTTAAGTTTGCCAAAAATTATGATTTGCCGATTGATTTTGTCATTGTTTCCCCAGATGATGTGGCAGGTTTTGATTTAACTCCAACATCAGAAAATGATGAAGTCACGCAACTCATCCAAATTGAATATAACCAGGCATACACTGAACCAGGAATTTTAATTAATTCTGGGGCTTTTACTGGTATGGCTTCTATAGAGGCTAAACAAGCAATAATTGAATACGCCGAACAACAAGGTTTTGGTAAAGTGCGGGTGCAATATCGCTTGCGGGATTGGTTAATTTCGCGGCAGCGTTATTGGGGCGCACCCATACCTGTAATTCACTGTCCCAACTGTGGGATAGTGCCAGTTCCCGATAAAGATTTGCCAGTAGAGTTGCCAGAAGAGGTGGAATTTACTGGACGTGGCGGTTCACCTTTGACTCAGTTGGAAAGCTGGGTAAATGTGCCTTGTCCGACTTGTGGCACTCCGGCGAAGCGGGAAACTGACACGATGGATACCTTTATTGATTCCTCGTGGTATTTCTTACGGTTTCCGGACGCGAAGAATGAAGAACAGGTTTTTGATTCCAGTAAAATTAACGACTGGATGCCAGTTGACCAGTATGTGGGTGGAATTGAACACGCGATTTTACATTTGTTGTATTCGCGGTTCTTTACTAAGGTGTTACGAGACAGAGGTTTATTAAATTTTGACGAACCCTTCCAACGGCTGTTAACTCAAGGTATGGTGCAGGGTTTAACTTACCTAAATCCCAAAAAGGGTGGTAAAGATAAATGGATTCCTTCTAATCTAGTAAATTCAGCCGACCCCCGTGACCCCCAGACTGGTGAACCGTTACAACGTCTCTATGCCACCATGTCTAAATCAAAGGGCAATGGTGTAGCGCCAGAAGATGTAATTTCCAAATATGGTGTAGACACAGCGCGGATGTTCATCTTATTCAAAGCGCCGCCAGAAAAAGACCTGGAATGGGATGAAGCCGATGTGGAAGGACAATCCCGCTTTTTAAATCGAGTTTGGCGTTTGGTGACAGATTATGTTGCGGCTGGGGTATCCCGTAAAAAAGCTGAACTCTCTGATTTAACTAAGGCAGAAAAGGAATTGCGGCGGGCAATTCATACGGCTATTCAAGCAGTAACGGAAGATGTGGAAGATGAATATCAATTCAACACAGCGATTTCAGAATTGATGAAGCTGAGTAACGCCTTAACTGATGCTGACGGCAAAAAGTCACCAATTTATGCAGAAGGTATTCGGACTTTGGTGGTTTTACTAGCACCATTTGCACCACACATTGCTGATGAATTGTGGCATTTATTGGGTGAAAGTGATTCAGTTCACACTCAAACTTGGCCATTATTTGACCCTGCGGCTTTGGTAGCTGATGAAATCACTTTAGTAATTCAAGTTATGGGTAAAACTCGTGGCTCGATTCAAGTACCAGCACAAGCAGATAAAGCAGCGTTGGAGAAATACGCCCGTGAGTCAGAAATTGCCCAGCGTTATATCGAAGGCAAAGAGATTAAAAAGGTAATTGTGGTTCCGGGAAAGTTGGTGAATTTTGTAGTTGGCTAAGTAGAGTTTTGCGTAAACTCGTGGCGAATTGAGGGGTGAAATTTAAACATAGATGCGCTTCTCTACGAGACGCTACGCGTAGCTTGCTTCCCCGTAGGCTACGCTTTTCCGCAGGGTAGGGGGCAAAAAATTTGCTATGAATTAATGAAATGTTGTACTTAGCAATCGATAAAATTGTAAATGTAGCCTGAAAAACATTAGAGGATTTGCATCCGTGACACTCAAAGACTTAGAACAAAAACTTCTTGCCCTCAGACAAGCGTGAAAAATTACAGGCTATACAGTTATTTGCTCAAAGTCTCGGCAACAATTAGCAAGGAGTTGAGAAAACTCCTAGAGTCTCCTTTATGGGTAGAGTATTCTGAATTCTGAATTCTGACTCCTGTTTTATTTATACACGAAAAAGCGCTTGAGAGTTTTGCTCACTCAAGCGCTTTCCCGTAAAAGCTTATACCAACTCACTCGTTTGATGCAACATTTGAAATCTGCAACATTCCCTGAGGAGGGAGCATTACGGGGATAACTTGTGACAAACATGTGGTGAAATGGTATCACTCCTTGCACTAACTAAGAATATCTCTTTTGCAAGAATACCGGGGATCTGGTGAGTGACAGTTTATGAACTGAACACTAGTTAAAAACGACTCACCATGAATAGTAATTAAAAAGACTAGTCACGATTGTAGCAATTTTGTAAGTGTAGTATAAAAACTGATAGTTAATAACCTAGGCGTACCCCACCGTAGGCATCACTTCCCAATAAATTCAACATCATAAAGTACAGCAATTAGTAGCATGAATATCTCAACTTCTGTGGCAAATAAATCGCCATTGAGTAAGCCAGAAAAGGCTTGGATATTAGAATCTAAGTGATTTGGACTGTAGTAAATCATCGCCTCCTTTATAGATGGAGGTATTCTTTAAACAATGGCAACCCAAGAACAAATTTTCGACCCAAGTACATTAAAAAGTTTGGGTTGGGTATCTTCTATCTCTTAGCAAACGGTGACATCCAAGTTTTCCGCATAGTGTAGACGATTACTTCCTTCGTGGAAACAAAACATTGCTTTTTCACCGACGATTCCCGCGATATTCAAAACGATTTAGCGTGTTTTTATCAAAACAGCCGAAGCGAATCATGGGTAAGATTTAAGAATTGATCATACCTGTGCCTCATCTAGATAGACGTTTCATCCTTAGCGAAAATAGTCCCTCCCCTATGAGCAAACGTCTTAACCTGGCGTCTAGGTGTGTGGTAAGATTGCCTGGAACAAAGGTTTTATCTGAGTTGAAGTCTCGGTATAAATTGCAAAGTTCAAGCTGACCGATCAGTAACTCTCATGATACTTTTCCTATAGATTTGGAAAATATACAACAAGTCTGGTAACGATCTCAGTGTAATTTTTAGATAAATATCTAGAATTTGCTGCCAGAATAAACCAAATTCCCACAATTTTGACTTTTATTTGACTTTTAGGATACACACATGAACGATAAGCTGATGCTGATGATTCCAGGCCCAACACCGGTGCCAGAAGCTGCCTTACTGGCATTAGCCAAGCATCCGATTGGGCATCGTACCAGTGAATTTAGCAACATATTGGCAGAGGTGACGGAAAACCTCAAGTGGTTGCACCAAACTCAAAGTGATGTGCTGACGCTAAATGTCAGTGGTACTGGTGCTGTAGAAGCCGGAATAATTAATTTCCTCTCTCCAGGCGATCGCATTTTAGTTGGCTCTAATGGTAAATTTGGTGAACGCTGGGTAGAAGTTGGTCAAGCCTACGGTTTGAATGTAGAAGAAGTTAAGGTGGAATGGGGAAAACCCTTAGACCCCGCAGTATTTGCTGAAAAACTCCAAGCAGATACCCAAAAGCAAATCAAAGCCGTAATCATTACCCACAGTGAAACCTCGACGGGTGTGTTAAATGACCTAGAAACTATCAATCGCCACGTCAAAGAACACGGTGAAGCTTTAATTATCGTTGATGCTGTAACCAGCTTGGGTGCGTTCAATCTACCCGTGGATGCTTGGGGTTTGGATATAGTCGCCTCCGGTTCCCAAAAAGGTTATATGATTCCGCCGGGATTGGGTTTTGTTTCTGTCAGTCCCAAGGCTTGGGAAGCTTACAAAACTGCGAAGCTACCAAAATATTATTTGGACTTAGGCAAATATCGTAAAGCCACAGCCAAAAATACAACTCCATTTACTCCGCCTGTGAACTTGATTGTAGCGTTACACACCACGTTGCGAATCATGAAAGAGGAAGGCTTGGAGTCAATATTTGCTCGACACGAACGGCTGAAAAATGCTACCCGCGCCGCCATTCAAGGGTTAAATTTACCCCTGTTTGCAGCAGATAGTTCTGCTAGTCCAGCGATTACGGCTGTAGCACCACAGGGAATTGAACCGGATAAGATTCGGTCAGTGATGAAAAAACGCTTTGATATTGCCCTAGCAGGTGGTCAAGACCATTTGAGCAATAAAATTTTCCGTATTGGTCACTTGGGTTTTGTGAGCGATCGCGATATCCTCAGTTGTATAGCATCCTTAGAAGTTACCCTCTCAGAACTTGGCTACGAAGACTTTACCCCTGGTTCTGGTGTAGCAGCAGCAGTTAGAGTGTTTACACAATAGTCATTGGTCATTAGCAAAGGACAAAGGACAAATTAAAAGAGCGAGTTAAATTATCAACTCGCTCTTTTAATTTGTATATAAATGAGTAGAAACCGCCAGAGTCAATAGATTCAGATATCAACTTTTGCACAACGTAGAGTTGATGTGACATGGCTCAATTCTCCTAAATCATACCAAGTTGTCCTAGATAGTATTATTTGCTCCCGAAACAGTAGCGCAGCGTCTTTGACACCAAAGAAACTAACTTTGTCAACTTAGTATGATACCAAATTGGTATAAATAGTGTTGGTTTGAGAATCCGTTAAGGGTCTTTTGGTAAAGACTTTAAATCCAAAACCCAAAATCCAAAATTGGTATGACCTATGCCGTTTCCAGCCAATCATAAATTTTTTCTAACTGCTCTAAAGTAATCAACCCATACTGCCAAAGAATCATTGCTAAAGGGCCTGGGTCTTGCTCACGGTGTCGAAGCACCACCGCCAGTGAGGCTGTGGAAATCGCCAAATCTTCTTGTAAAAAATGCATCAGTCGAGAATATTTCGATGGTGACATTTGTATCTCACCTCCTTGTGCAGAATGTATTGTCATATATCAGTTCACCATTGCTTGGTAGACAGTAGCCAGTATTTAATCTGTCACTGTGCCGTTATCGGCTATACACCCACCCCAGCACAGCTTTTTTGATTTGCCTTAGAGAAAGGCTTCTCATAAAAGGTCTAAGAAATAGAAATTTTCCTACAAACCATCTGCTCGATTTTCAAGCAGTATTTTTGCTTAGTTAAATTGGCTCCATCTCGTTGACTTTTGTGCTTTATTTAATCACACGTGTAGTAACAAAGATTCCATAGCCTATACTCTCTTATTGGCGACTATTTACACTTACGCCCAAGGGAATATTTTTGCAACCAAACCTCAAGACCGCAATTTCAGGTTGGAGACAGTAGAATTTTACATCATTACCACAGTTTTCAAATATTAGCGTTACAAGTGACTGTTTTACCACATAAAGTGATATTTTTTACAAAAAAAACATATACTTAGACCATGCAGGTTCTTAACAGAGTAACTACTTAAGTCTTTATGGTCGCAAAGCACTAAAGTCTCAAAATTCGATTTTGACAGTATCGCCCACTTTCAAGTTCAATTCGGCAGCTCTTCCAGAGCGAAGTTCAATTACCTTATCTATTGGTGTGTTTGGGCCATAGGTAGGACAAGGCTGATTTGCACAAGGAGGTGCAGAAGCTTGAATATATTTAACGACACCGTTCTGTAAAAATACCATATCCAAAGGCACTGGTACATTCTTCATCCAAAAACTTACTGGCTGTGCTGAAGGGAATCCAAACAGCATCCCTCGGTCATCTGGCAAAGCTGGTCGATACATCAAGCCCATCGCTTGCTGTTCTGGGGTCTGCGCCACCTCTAATTTAATTGTTGTACCATTCGGAACAATGGCTTTAGCAGAAATTGGTAGTGTTTGACCTAAATTCTCTGGTGCTGGAGTTTGAGAACCAGAGGTGAGGCTGGGAGGTTTAGCTGTTGTTGGCATAGAACAGCCCATCAGAAAAATACTCAGCAATATCGAGAGCAAACTTAGCCGACGACTCATATATTTGTTCGATTTTGTAATTTAGATTTCAATTTTACAGAATTTAAGCTGGAAAACCCACGGCTTTGATTCGTCCCCTAATACACAGCCGTTTTTAACCTCAATTAACAGACAAGAGGCTTAAACCCGTTGTTAAAAGTAGGGAAACTTCCGCCTGTACTAGGATTCTCTTAAAACGTAGCCGACACCGCGCACTGTCTGAATGAGCCGCTTTTGACCTTCATCTTCAATTTTTAGGCGCAAGTAGCGGATGTACACTTCAATTACATTCGACTCACCCAGAAAGTCGTAACCCCAAACATTTTCTAAAATTTGTTCGCGGGTTAACACCTCACGAGGATGTTCCATTAAGAATTTTAATAGTTCAAATTCCTTCATTGTTAAGTCAATTGCCCGTCCGCTATGTATAGCACGGCGAGTTGCTATGTCTAAAATCAAATCCCCAAAGCGCAATTGCTCCGTGGTATCCACATCGGGTTTTAAGTAGAGGCGAATTAACTTCAAAAAGTCTTCTGAACGGTAAGGCTTGAGGATGTAAT
This sequence comes from Nostoc sp. CALU 546, assembly GCF_048836525.1. Taxonomy (NCBI): domain Bacteria; kingdom Bacillati; phylum Cyanobacteriota; class Cyanophyceae; order Nostocales; family Nostocaceae; genus Nostoc; species Nostoc sp. CALU 546. Next base: position 22,121 of record NZ_JAWJTF010000047.1, on the reverse strand, counting down.
CATCCGCTCCAGCTTCTAAACAGGCTACACGATCATCGACTGTATCCCTTGCCATTAAAATCAATACAGGCGATCGCATACCAGTGCTTCTCATATTTTTACACAATGAGAGTCCTGATTCTCCTGCTAGCATCCGGTCTAAGACAATTAAAGCAGGTTGGCGATCGCGACAGTGTTGTAAGCCACTGGTCGCATCATGAGCCAAAATTGATTCATAGCCGGCTTCTTGCAAATCGCAAGCAAGCTGATTTGCTAGGCTCTCATCGGTTTCAATCACCAAAACACAGGGACTTGAAGCAACTGTCATAACAATTTGGGATATTGGATTTGGGATTCGTAAAGATATTCCAGAGAAAATCTTTACATCAGTCATAAAGTGCAATTACGAGTTTTTAGTGACGGAGCAATCCTGATTTGACACGCTGCTAAGAATTTTTTAGCACGTTCAGGTGTCAGCTATCTAATTCTCCGATGCAATCTTAATAACTAACTTCAAGGGTATTGGGCATGGGGCATGGGTAATAAGAAGAAAGTAACAATCACCAATTCCCAATAGACATATCCGCGAATTAACCTTAAAGCCTTATAAATCAGAGGGTTAAAACGTAATTTACGGATAAGTTTAATCCACAATGCCCGATACCCAATACCCAATGCCCAATGCCCAATCCCCAATAACTACGGCAATTCTACCGAAGTTGGTTTAGCGATATGTGGCAGACCCCAACCTAATTTTTCTCGCAAAATTCGGAAAAACTCAGGTGGTTGCAGGCGAATAAATCTGGCACTATATTGCGATCGCTCCATATATACTCGATCTTCTGGTAGGATATAACACCCCCCATTGCCATCTACTACCATCACCAGTCGAGGAATATTGACTGGGTAGATGTTGACCGAATCGGTATCCGGAAATACCAATGCTCTCGAAGCTAGAGAATGGGGACAAATGGGTACCAGCTGTAAAACAGGTACGCCAGGAGTCACGACTGGCCCACCAGCACTCAATGAGTAAGCTGTAGAACCAGTAGGTGTAGAAACAATCACACCATCCGCCGCAATATCTACTGGCGCATGACGCCCTATGGCAATTTCAAAATGGCACATAGAGGTCAAGGGTTCCCGATGCAGTACCATTTCATTTAAGCAGAGAGCTTCCCATAGCACTGAATCTCCCCGAAACACTTTGACGGTGAGCATAGCTCGTTCTTCAATTTCATACTCACCCGCCATCGCCTGTTCTAATGCTTGGGGCAATTGATTCAGGAAAGTTTCTGTCAAAAATCCCATGTGGCCGGTATTCACTGTTAGCAGTGGAATACCACAGGGGGCTACTTGACGAGACGCTGCTAAAACAGTGCCGTCTCCCCCTAACACCACTGCAAACTCCATATCTGAGTCAAAACCAGGGGGTGTCAGACCGTCAATGGGGGTGTGGCATACAGAACTCTCAGGTGTAGAGTAGCCCAGTATTCCACCGATACTCGATGTGATACATACATTCCAACCGGCTGCGGTTAGCTTGTCTTTCAACTCGATAGCGACACGGCCCGCTATCGGTTTAACGTCATTGTAGATAATGCCTGCTTTCGGCACACTCAAATATCCAAGTTTAGGCGATGCTCTGTATTATTTGACACTCCCCAGACTAAAAGCATAGGGATTCTTGGTTAATTGATACACCTTTAAACTGCCTAGCCTTTCGGCATTACTTAAACCAAAAACCCATTCAATTGAACCAAGTTTCGAGCCTAACTTAGACAGCCCCAGAGGGCTTATCTCCCCAAGCTTTAGAGGATTTCTCCCCCTGTTCCCGTGTGCCCCACGGTACGCTTAATTAACAAGTTTTTGACTTTTCTGGTATGGGTGCGCCTTGGCTACCCCAGCTATGTTTATCGTGGTTTTCGCCGCCCACTAACCATTATTATTTTCTAGCCAGTCGTATTGGGGTTGGTTATCCATTTGTGCTAGCGGTTATTCTACCTGTGATATTGTTTTAGTATACCAATCACCGGAAACTTTCAAGACAAATTTAGAGAATTAAAGCCGTCCTAGAAGGACGGGGCTTTTACCTAAATTTTCGGTAATCCTTACACATTTTTGGTCATTTAGTCATTAATCTAGAGTTTAGAGTTTTACGACTAAATGTCTATTTTGCAATGATTATTGGCTATTGGCTTTTGAAGACTGTTTAAAAGGAGTTTTTTTAGGTTTCTGCTTTTTATTTTTATTTTTCTGGTAGTCTACCTCTTTGAGCTTCTTCATTATTCGGCTGAAGTACTCTTGTAGATAGCTTTCTAGGGTTGTGGTTTGTTGTGGATCTAAACCAAAGACTGTATATACTTCATCCATTGAAGCATTTAACTGTTTACCACTAGCTAATACTTCTGTAAACGCTAGCCTGTCTGCTACGTTCCATCCCCACTGAAAGAACCGCATTAAGCCCCGCACAGCACGCAACAAGTTTATTGGCATCCGCGTTACTCTGGCATCTTTTCCAGATAAGCGTTCGCACAAGTTGATGATTTCTTCTGCACTCCATGCACGAGTACCGACTACAGGAAAAGCCTGGTTTTCTGTTTCTGGTACACTCAATGCTCGGATAGCAAACTTAGCAATGTCCTGAGTGTCCATATAGGCGATGGGAGAAGAATTACCTGTTACCCAAACTGGCTGTCCTTCTAAAATGGGAATCCCATACTGGCCAATTAACCCTTGCATAAACCCAGCTAGCCGCAAGATAGTGTAATTTAAACCTGACTCAGCGAGGAAGAGTTCTGTACACCGCTTAATTTCCATTAGCGGCACTTCTGGGTATTTATCAGCATCTAAAATCGAAAAGAAGACAAAACGCTCTACACCCGCTGCTTTTGCTGCTTGAATCAATGCTACTTTGCCGTCCCAATCCACTTGTTTAATACTCAGTGAATCTGTAGGACGGGATGTTGACGCATCAATAACTTGGGTTACGCCAACTAAAGCTTCCGCTAGGGTATCGGGGTAACGCAAATTTCCGGGTACGAGTTCTGCACCCCATTCTTTGAGAAAAGCTGCTTTTTTACTGCTGCGAACAAGACAGCGTACTTTATATCCCTCATCGATTGCCCGACGAGCCACTTGTCTTCCTAAGGTGCCAGTGGCACCGACGATTAATAATGTCATGAGGGTTGTAATAAATTTTAATGTTTTATGAAAAGAATGTTATCAGAATAACCTATGCAAACAAAACTTTACATCTTTTCTCAGAAAATCAATTGATTTGGATAGACTCATGAGAAAATAGCTGTCCGGTTAATGGACAAGCTTTTTTCTCATTTTGATGAAAAAGGGAATGGGGAGTGGGGAGAATAAAATAACTCCTAACTCCTAACTCCTAACTCAGCACTAATTATTCTTCTCCGCCCTGAATTTTCAGTAACAATGCGCCTAGTGCCCAGCCTACGAAGATTAAACTGAAAGACAATAGAGCTGCATTTAAAATTTCGCCGCCCATTGGTGTGATTCTCCTTATGCAAAGTGGTGTGTAAACTAGGTCTAACAGAAGCTCTTGAATTGTTACTCTAGGATTAGACCTGTGTAAATAATTTTAAACTAGTTTAGCAAGTAATCCCTACTGGTTTGGGGGGCAATCCCTACTGTGGAGTGGTGAAAATAGGGAAATGTGAGAAAACTTGATGATAATTATTATGAATAAATTTTATGTATCAAAATAATCAAGGTAATTTAATAAATTTTGCTAAAGAGAATCGTCCGCGCTTGGCGTTGACGTTGGGAGATCCTGCGGGAATTGGGCCAGAAGTGATTTTGAAAGCTTTAGCAGATACGGAAATTAGTAAAAAATATGACGTTACAGTGGTTGGTAACGGGGATTTGCTGGTACAGACTTATCGCAAACTGAATTTAACAGAGAATTTAACACCTTTGGCAAATCCAGATGAGTTGTCAATCAGCGATGTCCAGTTGGATGGGGAAATAAAAGGTGAAATTATCTCAGGAATAGGTAATGCGGCGAGTGGTGCGGCTAGTTTTGCCTATATGGAATACGCGATCGCTCAAACACTAGCTGGTAAATTTGATGGTATTGTCACGGGGCCGATCGCTAAATCTGCTTGGAAAGCCGCAGGATATAATTATCCAGGGCAAACGGAACTTTTGGCGCAAAAATCAGGTGTTGACCGCTTTGGGATGTTATTTGTGGCGCGATCGCCCCATACTGGTTGGATACTCCGCACTTTATTAGCTACCACACATATTCCCTTACGTCAAGTAGCCGATACATTGACACCAAAGTTGCTGACACAGAAATTGGATTTGCTGGTGGAGTGTTTAGAGAAAGATTTTGGGATAGAAAATGGGAGAATTGCGATCGCAGGTTTAAATCCCCACAGTGGCGAACAGGGACAACTTGGGCATGAAGAACAGGATTGGCTAATTCCCTGGTTGGAGCAAGAGCAGCAAAATCGTCCACAATTGCAGCTAGATGGGCCGATACCGCCAGATACGATGTGGGTTAAACCTGGTCAAGCTTGGTATGGAAATTCTTTAGTACAAAATCCGGCTGATGCCTACCTGGCACTTTACCACGATCAAGGCTTAATTCCTGTGAAGCTGATGGCATTTGATCGGGCAGTTAATACTTCGATAGGTCTTCCTTTCGTTCGGACTTCACCGGATCATGGAACAGCGTTTGATATTGCGGGTAAGGGAATTGCTGATGCTACGAGTATGAAAGCAGCGATACATTTAGCGACTGAGTTGGTTAGTCAAAGATTTGCGGTAAGTTGTGGTTAAAAGTTATTTGTTGCAATATTTACTGGGAGTAATGCTTACTTGAATTTTCAAATTATCGGAGACATCACCAATATTGAAATAATTGCTGTTGGTAACTCCATTCGTGAACTCGAACGCTTGCGTAAAACTTATGCTTCAGGACGGTGGCGGAAACTTAAAGGCTTTGCAACCATTAGCTTAGACGACGGAAGTATTTATGAAGCTGAGTTACACTGGTATGAAGCCCACGGAATTGGTAAGAAAGAAATCAAAATAAAACGCTTTCTATAGGAGTCGTTATGCAGTCAGCGAACACACAAACTCAATATGTTGTTTGCATTAGCAACAAAGATTATCCTGCTTCTTTAGAAATTCGGAAAATTTACCAGACTGTTCCTGATTCTGATGCTGTTAAGCACCGAATGATTAGAGTTATTGATGAATCAGGTGAAGACTATTTATATCCTAGCAATTATTTTGTATTGATTGAATTACCAAAAGCGCTTGCAGAAGCTTTGTCTCTGGCTAGTTAAATATTGATTAACTCTGGTTTAACTTGGTCAAAAATAACTTTACCGCGTTGGGAAAATTCCTCTTGTTGAGCTTTCCATTGAGATTTTATTCTGACCACTGAAATATCAGCGAATATTCTTCCCCGATCAACTGTGCGAATAGGCTTTGGATCAGTCATTGTTATTTTTCCCCTTTTATTTTTAGATTTTATAACTCGATCATCGAAGCTATTCTTACATCGCTGATGTCACTCTATATTAAATCTTTGCAACTTGCGCTCCCATCGGAAAAACAAACTTTCCCCATCCACCTCATCCATCTCTTCACTTTCATCTAGAAGGTCTTGGTTTTTCTCCTCTAATTCGCGCATATATTGCCTGAGTATACCCCCAACAGCGATCGCTCTAGTTTTATGCAGTTGACGGGTTAACTCTAAAAACCATTCTCTATCACCCACCAAATCTGACTCTTTCACCTGATAATTAGGAATTTCTGGAAAGTTAGCATCTGAGGCTTGAGCAGACACGAAATTACCAAATCAGTTTGTATCAACGTTCCAACTTAACGCAATTGATAGGGTCAAGCCTCAGTAAAAGTATTTAGGTCAACACTAAAACTAATACTGACTCAGATGAGTCATTCCTTGTTAGTAAGTCCTCCTGAAATCGGGAAATTTAGGAATCAGTAATCTCATCGGGCGCTTCAAACTTATAACCATAACCCCGCACAGTTTTAATAAACTCCGGTACGCTGGTATCGACTTCCATCTTCTTACGCAACTGACCAATATGCACATCAACTACCCGTCCATCTCCTATGTAGTCGCAACCCCAAATTTTTTGGATTAGCTGTGGGCGACTCCAAGCTTGATTAGGATGACTTGCTAAAAAATGTAAGATATTAAATTCCAGGGCTGTTAAGGCGAGAGGTTTATCGTTAAGTGTTACCTCTCGACCCTCTGGATTAATTGCTAGCTGCTTGAAAACAATCCGTTGTGTTGGGGAGGGGTTGATGTAGCGTATCCGTCTTAAAAGAGCTTCTACTCTCACTTCAACTTCTGCAAGACTAAATGGTTTAGTCATAAAATCATCAGCACCGGCGCTTAAGATTCTAATTTTATCAGCCTCGTCAGTTCTACTAGTCAGTATCAGCACTAAAACATTAGTACGACTCTGCATTTCTTGGCAGAGGTTATAACCAGTAACATCCGGCAAATTCCAATCCAGAATTACTAAAGCTGGATTAAATTGCTCAAACAACGATAAGGCAGTCTTACCATCTGCTGCGGACTCTATTTGATATTTTCGACTTAAAAAACGATAGACGAGATTTCGCACACCGAAATCGTCATCGACGATCAGAATTTTAGGAGTAGTAGTGGGAACTGTAACCATAATGCTGCCTATTATTGATTGGGCGATTCGCTGTTGCGTCAGTTTTGCTTTACGTGTTTCTGTTGAGAGTGTATTCACGCGCGTCTCTGCTGAGTACGATCGCTACTGTAGTACTTGTGTACAATTAATTTTCCATGAAGTTTATGAAAACTTCAGCCATCGTAATGCTTATAAAATGTATAAGTCTTGTATGATTTTTGTATAATTTTGAATTTGTATTGTATATTTTTAAACTTTCATACTTAAAATAAGTGTCCTTGAAGACAATCTTTATAACCGCAAATAGTCCAAAGAAACACTAAACACCACTGCAATTGCTATAACTTTGGAAGAGCAACCGCATTCTCTGATGAATTAGATATCTATAAAAGGCTCACAAACGAAGCCATAAGCCAATCTAGATTCTAAACTCCTATTTAACCCAACCGTATTTTAGCCAACGACTATGTCTTCTTGAAGCTGACTTTTCACGTTATGTGGAAAAGGTAACGATTAACCTGACCCCCTAACCCCCTTCCCGATGCGGGAAGGGGGAAATTCAAAGTCTCTCTCCTTTTAGGAGAGAAATAGAAGTGAGGTTTTCCAGATACCGTGAAAAGTCAGTTCTTGAAGAAGGTCTACGAAAATCTACCCTGGTGCATTTACATGTAGTTACCCTCTTAAGCATATACTATACTACAAGTTTCAGCCTGAGACTATGATAAGCCAAGGACTGAGAGCATCACCAGAAGGTATAAGGGCAGCAAAAACAGCTTTAACGGACAAAACTTGGAGTCAGCATAAATTAGCAACAGCTTTAGGAATTACACGTCAACCAGTTTCCAAATTTTTTGCAGGTGAGTCGGTTTCTCGCTCTTGTTTTGTCCAAATTTGCCAACAGCTAGGATTATCTTGGCAAAAAGTAGCTGGCTTACCTGAAGATGTAGCATTTGATGCAACTCCTAAAGCGCAATTCCAAGGTGCTGACCTCGATACATTGGTGCGGGAAGTGCGCCAAAAGCGCCAAGACAAAATTGAAGACCAGTGCAATACCATACAAATGTTGGATATTTCCCAGACAGTCCAACTGATGGATATTTACACCAATATTAATGTCTTAGAGAAGATAACTAGCCTGGAATGGCGAGAAGTTTCTGACCTGTTGAAAGACTTCAAATCTGAATCGAACTTTAATCAACTTGGAGGATATAAGCGTCAGAGACGATTACCAGGCTTAGAGGCGGTATTACAACACTCAAAACTAATAGTGCTGGGTAAACCAGGATCAGGTAAAACCACATTTTTACAATATCTCGCAATTGAGTGTAACAAAGGCAAATTTCAGCCAAACCGCATCGCAACTTTTATTAGGGTGAAAGAATTTGCTGAAGATGCTAAAAGTGACAGCCAATTCAATATATTGAACTACATCAGTGAAGAATTTCTGAGTTGCGGTATTGAAAAAGAATCAACTAAAATTCTGCTGAGTGAGGGCAAACTACTGATTTTGCTAGATGGATTAGATGAAGTACCAGCAGAAAAGGCAGATAAAGTCACAGTAGAAATTCGTAGATTTACCCAGAGTTTTTACAAAAATAAGTTTGTTATTAGCAGTCGGATTGCTGCTCATAAATATAGATTTCAGGGATTTACTGAAGTTGAGGTAGCAGACTTTGACCAAGAGCAAGTAGAAGTTTTTGTCAAAAATTGGTTTGTTGCAGTTGCTCTTAATTCTAGGGAAGATGGGGAAGCCATAGGAAATTTATTTATTAATCAGCTACATCTACCAGAAAATCAGCATATCCGAGAATTAGCGGTCACTCCAATACTGTTGCATTGGATTTGCCTAGTTTTTCAAGTAAGAGATGGATTTTCCTTAAACCCAGCCAAGTTATATGAGCAAGCGCTGAACATTTTGCTGGTCAGATGGGATGAAATTAGAGGTATTAAACGCGATCGCATTGGTTGTAATTTGACTCCATTAAGTAAAAAAAAGCTCCTTTGTAAACTTGCATCTATAACTTTTGAGCAAGAAAATTACTTTTTTGAAAAGGAAAAAATTCTCCAACTTATTGCTAACTGTCTTGATACATTAGAAGGAACTCAATTGCAGTTAGATCGAGAAGCAGTTTTGAAGGCAATTGAAGTACAAAATGGGTTATTAGTGCAAAGGGCACAAGAAATTTACTCTTTTTCTCATTTGACGCTCCAAAAATATTTTACAGCTAGAAAAGTTGTTGAGATTTCCCAAGTCGAAGCTTGGAACAATCTGGTTAGTCACATGACCGAAAAACGCTGGCAAGAAGTATTTTTACTAGCTGTTAGTATGTTGTCGAATTCTGATGAAATACTACAGATAATGAAACAAAAAATTGATTTATTAATGGCTAGCGACGAGAGATTACAATATTTTTTAACCTGGCTGCGTCAAAAATCTAGTTCAATCTCTACTAACTACAAAGCAGCAGCCGTTCGTGCTTTTTACCTCGTTTGCGTTGAACAAAGCTCTTGCAATAGACCTCGCACCTTTGTTTATACTTCTGGTTATGATCTTGAGTACGCACTTGTTGGTAACATAGCTTTTGACCCTGAGCTTGCTCTTGATGAATTTCTGTTTAGTACTGTTGCCTGTGTTGACGAACTTAATTTTGCTTTTGAGCATAGTCTTAACGATGTCCTTGATCATGTTCATGCCTTTGCCATTGCCTTTGATGAAGCTATTAATCTTGTTGTTGATATTAAATTGAAGCAAGTGCTGCAAAAACTTAAAAAACAACTGCCACCTATAGACAGCAATCTAGATAAATTTAGGGATTGGTGGCAAGCTAAGGGTAAAATCTGGGGTGAACAATTAAGAAATATACTGATTAAATATCGCAATATTGGTTATTACTGGCAGTTTAACGAACAACAAAAAGAATTACTTCAGCAATATTACGATGTCAATAAGTTGCTGGTAGATTGTCTCAATAACGCTGCTTATGTAAGTCCAAGAGTCCGACAGGAGATTGAGGAGACATTATTATTAGCGATCGCTGATATTGAAAAGGTACGAAATTCCTATATTAATAGCTGATTTTTTACTTTTTAATCGAACAGAATTCTGACTTCTGAATTCTTCTTCAATAATATTTTTTATGATTTTTTTAAGAACTTAGTAAAATTAAAATTGTCTCAATTACTACAACATGAGAAACAGAAAATTTAACTCTATTTAATTATATTAATAGAAAATCTGGTATTCCTATAGTCTTAAATGGTTGTATTTGCAATTGATTAATTGGCAGAAATTATTGAAATTACCCAGTCTGTCTGAGGAGAGATTTCGAGGATATTCATACCAGCGAAAGAGCAATTAAATACATTGAGTTCGTTAAATTGCTATTAACATCGTCAGCAAGGAGCAGTTATGGTTAATAATTTAGTAGGTGGCATTATTCCCCCACAGCAGCCAATAGAAGCACAATCTGATGCTCATGTCTTGAAGTCTCGCTTGGAATGGGGCGAACCAGCTTTTACAATCCTGGATGTGCGCGATCGCAACACCTTCAACCAAGGTCATATTATGGGAGCGATGCCCATGCCAGTAGATGAATTGGTAGAACGTGCAATACCTTCTTTGGATAAAAGCCGTGACATTTACGTTTACGGTGCGAATGAAGAAGAAACTGCTCAAGCCGCACAACAACTGCGTTCTAATGGATTTGAGCATGTCTCCCAACTCAGAGGTGGTCTTGGCGGATGGAAGGCGATCGGTGGCCCAACAGAAGGCATTATTGAATCAAAAACTCCCCCAGGGGCAGATGACTACAATGTTGTAGCTCGGCTACAAAATCACCAAGAAAATCTGCAAAAGGGAGGTACTAGCGCCACGGAAGCCATTAAGAAGGGAGCTAGTAACTTGAAGGAAGGCATTCAAGAAGGAGCTAGTAACTTGAAGGAAGGCATTCAAGAGGGAGCTAGTAACTTGAAGGAAGGTATTCAAGAGGGAACCAGTAACCTCAAAGAAGGTGTTAGTGAATCTAAAACTCCTAGAGACACTAATGATTCCAACGTTGGATCTTAGGTAAAAAGCACCTGAGTAAGTAGGTGTGAATAATTAAAGTTTTGTAGTAAGGACTTTAGTGCTTAGAAAATAAAATAAGGACTAAAGTCCTTACTACGAGCTTACTTACCTATCAATTGAAACTTGACAGTTCAGTAGTCTATAGCGACGAGCAGTCACAATTTCTTGTCCCTACTCCTCATTACCTATTTCATCAGTGTTCAAACAAATCCTTAAATTGCAACAAATCTAAGGAAACTATAGTTGGTAGAAATTGAAAACATTCTTGAGCAATTTCCCAACGTTCTTCTCGTTTGAGCATTTCTATTAGCTTCTGCTGCACACTAAGTAAGTAGCGCACATCATTGGCAGCATAACTTAGTTGAGCTTCAGATAAACTAGCGGCGTTACCCCAATCAGAACTTTGAGAGCTTTTATCCAGTTCCACTTGTTCTAATTCTTGCACCACATCTTTAAGTCCGTGGCGATTTGTATAAGTACGGGCTAACTTACTGGCAATTTTGGTGCAAAAAACAGGCCCAACCTGAATCCGCAGATTGGCTCGCAAAGTGGCAAGGTCAAAACGAGCAAAGTGAAATACTTTTACGACATTCGCCGCTTCTAAGAGTTTTTTTAAGTTTGGAGCGTCTGCTTGTCCTTTGGCTATGCGGATTGCAGTCACTTTCCCCTCAAGGTTGCACAGTTGGACGAGACACAAGCGATCGCGCAACGGCAATAATCCCATCGTTTCTGTATCAACTGCGATCGCCGTCGATTCTAAATACTGTTCAAGGGCTGCGTCGCTAAGGTCGCGATCGCTCACCTGAAAATCTGATAATGTCATGTATTGTCCAAAAATAATAGCAGTGTCCAACAGACAAAAGTATTGTCAGACAATACATTATTATTGTGCAAACAAATTAAAAATTAAATCTACTTAGCCCGAAAGAAAAGTTGTGTAAGGTAGACTTCGCCTTGATTATTAGTAGCAACGCCAATTCCAGTAAGGTTGTAATTTCCTTTCAGATTTTTTAGGTGTCCGGGGCTATTGATCCAGCCAGTAACAGCTTCCTCTACGGGGTTGCTATATCCCCGATTGAAAGCAACATTTTCCGCTGCACTGTTGTAGCGAAGAGTGATAGCTTTGACTCGTCCTTCAAAGCCTTGATGGCTAAATGGGGTTTTACCTTTAGCCATATTTTGACTATGAATTCTTGCCTGTCGAGTGATACTAGCATTTAGGGTCAACTTTGGCAGTCCTTTAGAAGCCCGATATCGATTAATTTGGTCAAATACTGATTTTTCTAGCTCCGTAGTTTTAAAAGTAGGAGTCGATATTGCAGCCTGACTGGAAAAAAGTGACAACAGCTTATTACGGGTGGATGTATTCGTAGAAGTGTGATTTGGTATCGGAACAGTCGTTAATCCACTAGCAAGGACAAGCGCACTTAAAGCGATGCCAAAAGCAGTTTGTCGGAACATGGAGAATTGCGTAATGTGTAGAGATATAAGACTTATACTCTACCTCATTGTTCCGATGATATATACCACGATACTATTAAGGATTGATGAATTTCGGCAATTTGGCTATATCCTTTACAAGGAACACAAATAATCATTTCTAATTGTCAATACTTCAATAGGTCAACTTCATGAAAACCATGCTGACTTTTGCTGACAATTTCAGATTTTCATGCATTACTAAAAAAATAATGTAGTATTCAAAAGACAAATGTCATTGAAGCTACATTACTCAATATTTGACAAAAGATTAGCTAACAAGGAAAAACCGAAATTTTGCTACACTTTTGGGATCTATCTTGGTGTCATAAATATTTGTGTGAAGTAAACTTTGCCGGAACTGGTGACAGCAACACCAATCCCCGTCAAGCTATAATTCTGGTTTCTGATATTGGCAAGATGCCCTGAACTTTTGAGCCAACCTTGTACAGCTTTCGTAGCAGGATCAGCATATCCCTGGTTGTAAGCGACATTTTCACCAGCTGCTCTGTAAGGAATACCGGTTGCTACAACACGTTGTGAAAATCCTGTATGTCCAAAGCCAACTTTACCATTAGCCATGTTCTGACTGTGAATCCTGGCTTGATTATCGATGGAAGAATTCCGAGTCAGCGCTAGTCGCCCTTGGGAAACTCTGTAGCTATTAATTTGGTTGAAAACTGACTGTTCTATCGCGGCAGTGTCATAGCTCAATGCTGCAATTTTAACAGTATTATTTGATAGTTGCGAAGATAGCGGCGTAAAAGTTTGATTTGTTACAGGAGTAGCGATCGCTCCACTACTAAGAGCAATAGTGCCTAAAGCAACGGCGTAGATTGTTGTTTTAATCATTTGCTGAAAGTAAAGTTCCAGACAATCTAACCAAACTACTGCCAATGTGACAAATTGCTTATAGGTCTATATACTCCTGTTTCTGGCGTTTTTCGTTCAAAAGCTACCAAAAAACGGTTACATTCACGACTTTACGAAAACTTTGTAATGTTCATGAAAAATTCACATCTACCACTAGTAGGATTTTTTCTGTACCAATGGCATAACTTTCTTCACTAAAACCTCTGAGTGCCTAGCTTTGGTTGAGGGTTTCTAACTCTTCCTGTACCACACGCAACACCCGCGCAATATATTCTGCACGCCACTGTTCCCGTTCCTTAGTTACTTTGGCATCCGGCTCGTAAGCTTCAATCTCAGTAGCCGATAAAATACCTTTAACCTCTAGCAACCGTTCAATGGTGTCTAGCCGCTCATGCAGCACCGACACCTCGCCAGTTAAAGCCATGACGATCGCTAACAATTTATCAGTTTGCGGATTTTCTAAGTAAACAGGCCGTTTACCCTTGGCTATTTTTGTCATCCTAATACCAATTCTCCAAAAATCAGACCACACATAGAAAAGAAGGAAACTCAGAGAAAATCTGACTTCCTCAATTACGAATTACGAATTACGAATTCTTACTTAGTTGCAGCAACTACAAACCAAGTGCCTTGGCTGCCTGAGTTACTTACTTTTGCCTTCCATGCCCCATTAGGGACAAATTTCTCAAATACCTTATCTGCTGCAAAACCAGCCTCAGTAGCTAGCGGCACTAAATCTAAATCGCGTACAGCACTCCAGAAGGGTTCGTTGTTGTTAGCGGTTTCCCAATCATAAATAAACTGTGTATAAATATCCATGTGACGATATAGGGGTGCTTCCACATGGATCATCATGCCGCCAGGAGCCAGTAGACGATAAGATTCTTGCATAACTTTACGCACAGATGGCGGGGGAATTTCATGCAGCAAAATGTGAGAAACCACTAAGTCAAATGATTCATCCGGAAAATTAGTATGTTCGGCATTTTGTTGAGAGAAGTGTACCCGTTTTCCCAAGGCTTCGGCTCTTGCATGAGCGTAACGCAACATAGATGCGCCTACATCTATGGCATGGACTTCTGCATCTGGGAAACCATCTACGTAGGGTAATGTGCTATTGCCCACAGAACATCCCATGTCGAGAATTTTTCGGGGTCGAAAGTCAGGATACTCTGGTAGCAGGTAGTTTTGGACTATAGATAGCCCCATATCATCGTTGAGCGGCCCCAACCAACCTAGACCATAAACGTAAGCGCCGCGATCGTAGGTTGCGCCGGCTGCGACATCATCATCAGTGAATTCACTGTGATATCCTCCGGGCATACAGTGAATGTCTACAGCTTTTTGATGAGTAGGTATTTGAAAATTTGGGTCGAGGGTTAAAGTTCCCAGTTCATTACCCTTGTCCTTAGAACGCTCGATTAACTCTGGTAGCTGTCTGTCAACATTGGCATTTACAGCATCCCATAACATTTCCTGGTTGATGCGCTTAAGGGCACTAGTCCAGCGATAGTAGGGTTCGTGCTGCATTACTTCCCGAATTTCATAACGATTCTGGGGAGGACGCTGATGTTCTTGTTCAAACTTCGGTTTGCCTAGTTTTTCATAAACTACCTTATTACCAGGAGATATATTCCTGAAAATATGCATTTTCATACTTTGGACAAAGTTTTGGCGTGCCAACTCGTCGTGAGTAGGTTGCGGTAGCATCGCGTGTTGGAATTGTTGATCCATCATTGCTTCCTCCCAAGAATTGTAAGTATATTTATGCAGGATTTAATAACTTGGCTACTGTTTGTACATCCTTATCACCACGTCCAGAGCAGTTAATTACAATCCGAGGACTGTCAGTTAATTGGGGACAGAGGGTTTCGAGGTAGGCGATCGCATGGGCTGTTTCCAATGCTGGGATAATTCCTTCTAATTTCGATAATCGCTGGAATGCTGCCAAAGCCTCTGCATCCGTCACACTATAGTATTCAGCGCGACCAGTATCCTTTAAATAGCTATGTTCTGGGCCCACACCGGGATAATCTAAACCTGCACTAATTGAGTGTGCCTCAATGATTTGCCCATCTTCATCTTGCAGCAGGTAGCTCATTGCTCCATGCAACACACCAACTCGTCCTTTTGTCAAGGTTGCGGCGTGTTTTTCGGTATTCACACCTTCCCCGGCTGCCTCAACCCCAATGAACCGTATAGAAGACTCATTCATAAACTCGTAGAATAGTCCCATAGCATTGGAACCACCACCCACACAAGCCAAGAGAATATCAGGCAATACACCCCATTTTTCCATTGCTTGGGCGCGAGTTTCTTGGCCGATTACTGCATGGAAATCACGTACCATCATCGGGTAAGGATGGGGCCCTGCTACCGAACCGAGGATGTAGTGAGTGGTTTCCACATTTGTCACCCAATCGCGGATTGCTTCAGAAGTGGCATCTTTCAGGGTTCCAGTTCCCGCTTCCACTGGGCGCACTTCTGCTCCCATCAGCCGCATTCTGAACACATTTAAAGATTGGCGTTCCATATCATGAACGCCCATATAAATTACGCATTCCAGCCCAAAACGAGCGCAAACTGTAGCTGTGGCAACTCCGTGTTGTCCAGCGCCCGTTTCGGCAATAATCCTTTGCTTACCCATGCGTTTCGCCAACAATACCTGACCAAGGGCATTATTGATTTTGTGAGCGCCAGTATGATTTAAATCTTCGCGCTTTAAGTAAATTTGCGGCCCAGTGCGATCAGGTCGGGCATAATGAGCAGTCAAACGTTCAGCAAAATACAATGGTGTTGCACGTCCCACATAGTCTCGTAATAACTGCTGTAGTTCTGCTTGAAAACCAGGGTCATTGCGGTATTGCTCATAAGCTGTTTCTAATTCAGCAAGGGCAGGCATGAGCGTTTCAGGTACATACTTACCGCCAAAGCGCCCAAAGCGACCTAGCATATCGGGAACTTGAGCAGTTGAACTTGGAGATAGGGGAGTGGTAGTCACAGGCTGTTTTTGATGACGGGAATGACTTAATTATTATAGAAAGTCTGAGGTATATCTGGGGATTGGGGATTGGGGACTGGGGACTGGGGATTGGGGACTGGGGAGGCTACGGTGTACACACAACTCGCAAAAAGATCAATTTCTCATTGTTCTCTCGTTTATCTCGTTCCTGTTCCC